>NZ_JBSSAC010000034.1:0-30445 GCF_054058315.1 Thermostichus sp. MS-CIW-40 | reverse complement strand
CTTGGCTCATAAGTTCATTGTACTTCATCAAAGCGCATTCCTCCCGGCACTGACCCTACGGGTACAGTGCGGGGCTCCTGCGATTTCTAGCTGAATCTGGTGATGGTGATCCAAGTACCTCTCCAGCAGCGGCAGCCGCCGCGAAGGGAAGTTGAGGATATCTCTGTCAAGTTTTTCGGACCCGCAGACGACCTGGCCGGCCTCAGCAATGTAGAAGCCGCTGTCATCGGACATGGAGAGGTAGAGGGCCCCTTCACCGAGATCAACAACCTGGACATCGAGCGGGATCCCCGCTTTCCCATTCGGGTCACGGTCCAGTTCTACAAAGCCACCGACAATGGCGTGGTCTCTGCTGAAGACATGGCCCAAATCCACCATCAAATTGCCCGCGTCTATCGAGAGGCCGACTATGTGGGCAGCTTGGTGCTTCAGCGGGACACAGGCCGACCTACGGAGTACGACCGTGATGCAGAGACAGAGCGCCCCTTTCCCTTTCCTGGGTGGCCGTGGCGTTAGGGTCTGCTGCGCATTCTTCCCACAACCTGCAAGCGGGTGGCAGCATCTTCTCGCCCTAGAGTTTCTCTACTACACTGACAACTGACCTGGTGCCAAGAGGAGGGGGTGTCGGCCCGATATCCTCGGCAAGGTCTGGGTCTGTAGAGGCGGTTGCCAAAGTATCCTCTTTTGAGGCGGAGGTGCTTGCCTGTACCAGCTCTTGCCCAAGGTAGTGGGGAGCTTTTCCTGCAACACTATGGCTGACGCAGTTCCCGTTCGGCGCTACGACCTGTTTGTGCAGGCTTCCCGGCTGCTGCAGCGCTACCGGCAGCTCACGCCGGAACTCCGTCCCATAGGGCTGGAGGTGGCCCTGGCCATCCAGTATCACCGCGCTCAGGCCGGATCGGGATCCCTGCTGCCTTGGGTGGGATCCCCTCGCGGACTGCCCTTGCAGCAAGTGGCCCAGCGCATTTGCGACCCGTTTTACAGCAAAACCCACCCTCTTTTGCCGACCCTACCCGAAACCGGCGAGCCTTTGGTGTGGCCTCTGTTCAACCAAGGGGAAAACGGCTTGATCCGGCCCCTGGCCCCGAGCAAAGTGGGCGGGAAACTGGCGGAACGGCGCTGGCTCAAAGCCTGCAACAGCCAGGAAGGGATCGGCTGTCATGCCTTGGCGGCCCACCTGTGGCAGGACGAGCGCTTTTTGGCCGAAGACCGGGATCTCTGTCCTTTCCGCCTTTATGATGGGCGCTACCCCTTGAGCGTGGATCAAGGGCGACAGACTTGCGGCTTTGACGATCACCCCTGTGGCTGGCAGCCGGGACACCCCAAAATGTTGCAGGTGGTGGGCAAAGGCAAACAGGCCGAGATCCTGCTCCCCCACTGGACGGATGACATGTGGGCGATGCTCATTCCCTCCCATCGTCCGCTGCCGATTTACCCGCTCTTGGTGATGCTTTACTTTGGCCAAGAAACTTTGCAAAAGGGGCGGAGCAGCCTCTCCATCGAGCAATTTCGTCTGGATTTTCAGTTCAGCCAGTCTCAACTGCGCCTGTTGTTCGACACCCACCCTGAGCACCCCTTGAATCGACACCTGCTTACCTGGGCTCAGCAGCCAGAGGTGGAGTGGGGATCCACAGAACTCTTGCCCCAGATGCCGCCCCTCCTGCATCAACCTGCTGGGGGCAAGGTGGTTTTGGATCCCGATGAGCCGCCCCAGTTCCGCAGCAGTGGGATCCCTCACAGCGCCGGGACAGACCCGCTGATGGCAGAACGCCGCCGTCGACGTCAGTTGGAGCGCAGCGAGCGCCACAACGAGATCTTGCACCAGTTTCGCCGCTGGTTCCGCCTGGCAGGATTGGAAGTCCGGGAGGATCAGCATACCTTTGACTTTTTGGCCGTGGCGGACGGGCATCTGCTTTTGGCCGAAGTGAAGCTCCTGCACCACAAGGATGCGGCAGAGGCTTTGCAGGAAGTGGTGGGACAGTTGCTCTACTACGAGCGCTTTGCCCTTGGCCCCTGGATCGAGCAGGGCTTTTCCGTTCAGAAGGCCGCCGTTTTCGATGGGCCACCGCCAGATCCCTATGTGCGATTTCTAGAAGACCTGGGCATTGCCACCTACTGGATCAACGAGCAGCAGATGATCGATGGGCCAGAAAACTCTTTACGCCTGCTGCGCCAGATGGGGGTGCGGGTGCGACCGGATCCCGAATTGGGGGATTAGGGGAAAAAGCCTGCCCATGTTCTCCCCTGAGTTTTGACTCAGGCGGGGGTAACTTCTTGTCTTCTTAAGCGTACCTTAGCTGCCCCTTTAATTCCTTCCTGAAGATGGTATCCATACAGACGGTAAAAATACGGGATCCTTTGAAGTTTCGGGAGGAGTGAAGCAGATGTGGTCTAGGGTTACTTCGCGTCGTGTTGCCCAATCAATTGCGGTGCTAGTTTTTGGTTTGGTGCTTTTGGTTTCTCTGCAAGGGTTCGGCTCCAGAAGAACTCTTTTGCCAATACTTACACCTGTGCCAGCACCGACCCCGACTTCAACACCCACAGCCACGCCAACACCGACGCCCACGCCGGGAGGCTGTGATCCCAACGCCAACCTGATCCCAGTTGGCACTGTCCAGGGCACTGGCTTCACTTCCCCCCTGGTGAACCAAACAGTCACGGTTTCTGGAATCGTAGTAGGAGACTTTGAAAATGAGGGGGTGGCTGGCCAAACCTATCTCCAGGGCTACTACCTACAAGATGATGGTGACGGGAATCCCGCCACATCAGATGGCATCTTCGTTTTCAGTGGCACAGCTAATAACGTCAGGCTTGGGGATAGGGTTCAGGTGACCGGAACGGTTGCTGAGTTCCGCCAGCAAACCCAGCTCTCCAACGTCACCAGCTTTACTGTCTGTAGCTCTGACAATCCGTTGCCGGCCCCAGTGCAGATCTCTCTACCGCTGACTGCGGAGCAAAGGGAAGCTCTGGAAGGAATGCTGGTCACATTTGGAAATCAGCCCCTGTTTGTAACCGACTCCTTCTTGCTGGGACGCCACGGGGAGCTGAGTGTGGCCACAGAGCGGTTGTTCACTCCTACGCAAATTGCGGCTCCCAGCCAGGCAGCTGCCATTCAAGCGGAAAACGACCGAAAGCGGATTCGCATTGATGACCGGCTGCTCACCCAAAACCCAGATCCGGTTATCTACCCCACTCCGGGTGGCCTGAGCGCGGCTAACACTGTGCGCGGCGGCGATCGCGTCAGCAACATCACCGGGATCATGACCCAGTTGCGAGGCCGGAATGTCAGTGGCGATGTGGATGCGACCATCGACTACCGTATCCACCCCAATGATCCCAACAACTTGCCCAGGTTTACAGCCACCAACCCTCGCCCGCAAAACCCACCCTCAGTAGGGGGCTCCCTGAGGGTAGCTAGCTTTAACCTGTTCAACTACTTCAACACCTTCGGCAACGCCTGCTTCCCCAATAACTCCTCCTGTCAGGGAGCCAGCAACGCCACCGAGTTCACCCGCCAGCGGGATAAGCTCATCGAGGCTATTCGCCGCATGGATGCCGATATCGTAGGCCTCAACGAGTTAGAAAACGATGGATACGGTTCGAATAGTTCCATTCAGGATTTGGTGAACGGGCTCAACCAGGTCATGGGGGCAGGAACCTACGCCTTTGTGAATGTTGGAGTGCCCAACCTGGGCGGCGATGCCATCACCAACGGCTTTATCTACAAGCCAGCTACGGTTGAAATTGCCCCCGGCACTAACCCGGCCTTCCTGGACACAGGGGAATTCACCCAAGGCCCCGGACGCTTCCATCGTCCTCCTCTGGCTGTAACCTTCCGGCAGCGGAGCAACAACGCCACCTTCACTGTTGTGGTCAACCACTTCAAGTCCAAGGTTTCTCCCTGCGATCCTATTGACAACGATCCCTTCCAAGGCAATTGCAACGGCAACCGCACCCGGGCCGCTCAGCAACTCTTGAGCTGGCTCGCCACCAATCCAACTGGCTCCACCGATCCGGATGTGTTGATTATGGGGGATCTCAACTCCTACGCTATGGAGGATCCGATCAAAACTCTGGAGGCGGGCGGGTTCATCAACCTCAATGGCTCCAACAGCTACTCCTTTAGCTTCCAAGGACAGTGGGGATCCCTGGATCATGCCCTGGCCAACAGCAGTCTGAGACCCCAAGTTACAGGCTCAGCTAAGTGGCACATCAACGCTGATGAGCCCGTGAGCTTGGACTACACCCTGAGCTTCAAGAGTCCCTCTCAGCAGAGCCTCTTCTACGCCAGCGATCCCTTCCGCTCTTCCGACCACGATCCGGTGCTCGTTGGCTTGAACCTGACTCCGGCCCCAACACCGACACCGACGCCCACACCGACACCAACTCCTCCTTCCGTTAACCTGCCTTTGACTGAAGGCTTTGATAACTGCAACCCTGCTCCAGCCGGCTGGCAGATTGTGGATGTGGACGGCGACACCAGTCGTTCCTGGCGTTGTGTCAACTCCCTTGCCGAGGCCAACGCTTTCAACGGTCAGCAACCGGGTAATGACTGGCTGATCACTCCTCCTCTGAACCTGGCTTCCGTCAGCAACCCAGTTCTGACCTTCCGCAATCAGAGTTCTTTTAGCGATAACGGCCTTCCTCCTTCGCAACAACTAAGCGTTCTTTACTCCACCAACTACAGCGGTGCAGGCACTCCAGCGGCAGTGAATGCAGCCACTTGGACTGCTCTGACGATTCCCACTCTCTCTACGGGCAGCTTCGTCGACTCCGGCCCGATTTCTCTGGCTGGGATCCAGCCTTCCAACCGTGTTTACATTGCCTTCCGCTATCGCTCTTCTGGTACAGCTTCCGGCTCGGCCACTCGCTGGCGGGTGGATAGTGTCAACATCTCCGGGAACTAGGTGTGGGATCCTAGTGCCAACCTGAGTCTGATTGGCAGTGGCTGGGAAAGTGGATCTGCTTCCTCAGCCGTAACGCTCTCCTATGTGGTCTTGGCCGGGATCCACCGTTGCTCAGCGGGTTTCGAGCAGAGGGATTGACTTTTGGAGCACGGACTAAAGGGAGAGGAGCCGGGGGTGGTTGCCTTTGGCGGCACGGAGCGCTTAAGACACTTCGGGAGAAAAATGGTTGAGGATCCGGGGGGATTGCAATGTCCTCGTCTCAATCGAAATGACCTCATTATGGGATCCCCACCTGGGCGCAGATGTGCCCCTGTCGGTCGAACAACGTCACCGCCAACAGCAGGGATCGACCGGCATACTTTTGCACATAGCCTGTGGCTCGCTCCAGGATTTGGCGAGCCAACTCCTGCATCACGGGTGCTGCCCAGCCAAGGCCATCCAGATGGTGCACCGCTGCCTCTACTGTCCGCAACTCCAGCACTTGCCGTGCCTGTTCTGCCGTTCCCCCACGCCGGATCAGGGCTGCCGCCAGAATTTCCAAGCGGGCATCGGCCACGTGGCTGGAAGTGGTGAAGATCCCCCCTGCCAGCTTGATCAGCTTGCCGTGGTAGCCGATCAAATGAATGGACTCCGCCCCCCGCAGCGCCGCTTCCACCAGCAACGGCCCTATCCAATTGGCTACTCGCAGGATCTGGTCTTCCGGGATCCCTTGCCCCAGCGCCACCTGCTGCCCATGGCTGCCCACGCAAAAGATCAAATGCTTGTGCCGCTCCAACTTTTGTTGCAGCTCTTGGCGGGCTTGCTCTAAGCTCTCAACACTTGAGGAAGGCTCCACCTCCGCCCGCGTTCCCAACAGGGCCAGCCCTTCCAGCACCCCAAAAGCGGCATTGGAGGTGCGCTCCGCCAGGAGCTTTCCTTCCGGCAAAATGATGCGCACCCGCAACCGGCAATCGGGGGGGATCCCCGGCAAAAGATTGATCTCAAACAAACGGCGGGCATAGGCATAAATGGCCGGGCTGCCATCGGTGCGTCGCCCCAGCCCTTCCCCGGCTTCCAAGATCAAGGGGGGATCCTCGGGATCCCTCTCCTCCAACCTCACCCAAGCCCAGACCGGTGTGTCGCGGGTGAGATCCAGGTGGGGGCCGGGATCCGAGCGGGTAATGGCCAGAGCTGTTGCCTTCTCCAAGGCAGCTACCTGCTCCACTGGGATCCGGATCCAAGCCTCAAGGGACCGGGGCTCAGCCTGCACCGCAATCGCCAAGCGCCCCCCTTCCTTCTCCAAAGGGATCCCCAGAAGGTGGTGAAGAGCAGCTCTGGCCGAAGCAACGGCGAAAACCGGCAAGGTATAGCCCCGCGGTCGGGATCCCTGAACAGCATCCTGCATCTGCACAGCTTTTTGCTTCGGAAATGGATGACCGGAAAACCAAAATCTCCGGAAAATGCACACCTCAATTGTGGCTTGTGAGAGAACCCAGGAGTTTCGGGGAACACCTCCCGGAAGCAATCGTTAAATGATCTGGGGGAAGAACAGGGGATCCGAAATTTGCCTTTTTCAATGAAGGTAGTCGAAAACTGGGGCAGCTATGAGCGAAGCAGTGCAGCACTACCTTGAGCGTCTGGAGTCGCAAATACAGGAGCTAAAAGCTGCCATCGAGCGGATGCCCGAGCAGGTGGTGGCTGTTCTCCTGGCTACCCAGGAAGCCAAAAAAAACACCCCCGCCCCCTCCCGTTACAGCGTTCTAATCTCAGACTTGGTGGAAGATGGCAGCCACAACTTCCTGCTGGATGATGAACCCACCGTGGTGAGCAACCGCAGCATGGGGCATGAGCTGGCCCCCGAAGCCCAAATACAGCGCCTGAGTGCCCAGTTAACCGCTGCCTACAACCGCATTGCCGCTCTGGAAGAGCAGCTCTTGGCCCAGCGCTTGCAACACTAAACCAAACCGACAGTCGTCCGGACCGGTCTGGAAAGGCTTCAACGGGGAACAGCAGAGGGCTTGCCTTTGCGTTGCACATCCTGCATCTGGAAGCCGTGTTTGCGCAGCTCTTGATCCAGCACCAGCTCGTTTTCCACGTGATCCACAAACAACACACCGTTGAGGTGGTCGATTTCGTGCTGGATCACCCGCGCCAGCAAATCGTCCGCTCGAAGGGTGCGGGGCCGCCCCGTTTCATCCTTAAACGAAACCACAATCCCTTCTGGGCGCACGACCTCGCAAAACACCCCCGGAATGCTTAGACAACCCTCCTGCCCGGCAACGGCCTCGCCAATGTACTCCCGGATCTCCGGGTTGATCAGCACCAGCGGTGGCACCTCCGGCTTATCGGGATAAAGATCCACCACAATCATGCGCTTGGGAATGCCAACCTGCGGAGCCGCCAGACCAATCCCATCAAAGCTGTACATGGTCTGCAGCATGTCCCGGGCAAGCTGGCGGATCTCGTCGTTGACCTGGCTGATGCGCTTGGCCGGCTGCCGCAGCACCTTGTCCCCCATGCGATAAATGTGCAGGGGCGGATGCTTCAGCTTCACTTTGGGAACGGCAACAGAAAGGGTAGCCACCATCCGGCAGATCTCTTCAGAATAAACAGCAGGTATCGGGTCTGGATCCCCATTCTACATTCAGTCCTGGTTGTGCTGAAACCATTGTTGCCTAGCTCTCCTCTCCCTTTGGAGAGGGGGTAGAGGCTTGTTTGGGATGATCATGGCTCAGGGTTGCCGTCGCCAGCCTCTGGAAGTCGTTGGGCCTGTTGGTCAATTCCCTGCTTAAAGCCCAAGGCCACCAAAATATTGGAGAGGGTGAGAAAAGCCTCTGCCCCTCCATGCAAGGGATCCACGTTGGCCAGGGAAGTGCCGTAGTGCATCTGAGCGTACAGCCCTGCCGGGATGCTGACGGCCACAAAAAGCAACAACAGCCAAAATCCAACCAAGGCCAAACGTGGGATCCGGCGCAGCCGCGACAGAAAGAATAAAAAGACCAAGTAAGGGAACAGAGAGAGGGCAAATAAACTGTTCATCGCCTAGTCGGGATCCCCCTCCTGTGCAGGCTCGTCGGCTCTCTCAGCTCGCCAAATGCGGTAGGCAGCCCAAGCCAGGGTACAGTTGCCCAGCAAGGTGAAGCTGGCCTGTGCAGTCACCACCCAGTCCAACTTGGGGTCGTTGTCAAACCAGTGCCAGGTGATCGCGCACATCGCCCCCGACAAAGCAGGCAGCATCGCCCAGCTCAAACTTCGCCATTCGGGCTGGCCCACCCGCTCCCCAAATTGCCACACGAGCACAATAGCAGCGATCCACTCCAAAACACTGGCAACGTGAATCCACCAGGTGGGAAGCGAAAGGGCGTGCATCAGGCGCTGAGGGAATGACGCAGCAGTTGGCGGTAAGTGGCCTCCTGCAACAGCATTTGCTTGTGCAGTTTGACCAAAATGTCTTTGGCCTGCTCGGGGCTCATGCGAGAAACCAAGGTCTCGAAAGCCCGCTGGCGAAATTGCTGCTCCAAAGAGAGCTCTAGCGTCTCATCCATCATTATCACCTCAGGGTACTCAGGTCGAGGGATCTGCAGAGAGTTCCAACAGCGCAGATCCGGCCAGGTAGTGCAAGCAGGATAATACATATCTTAACAAATCGCAACAACGTGACAAGATGCCGGATCTCGACGTGCCGGAAGGGAGCTTGGCCGAGGCGAGGGCAGAGAACCTCAACCCAGTGGCAGAAAAGTACAGGCCCGTCAAGTTGGACAAAGGTGCATTTTGGATGGGGAAGGAGGAAGATTTTCCGGCAGGGATCCCTTTACATCCTTTCACGTTGTGCGACTTAGCAAGGCTCCATGATAGAAGTGAAGTACTCTGGAGCTTTGTTGCCACCCTTGCTGATTGGTGACTTACTTTGCTTGAATTGCCATGACCATTTTTGTGGGGAACCTAAACTATAAAGCCTCAACAGAAGAACTGAAAGCTTTCTTCCAGCAGAGGTGGAACGTTAAGTCGGTTACAATCCCGATAGACCGAGAGACAGGTCAGACACGAGGCTTCGCGTTTGTGGATCTGGCAACCGAAGCTGAGGAGGACGAAGCCATCGAGAGCGCGAACGGGCAGGAATTCATGGGCCGGCCTCTGCGTTTGGATCGAGCCAGGCCCCGCCGCCAAGCCTAAGCAAAGATTGTTCAACCCTGGGTTTGCCATTCTGGACAACCAAAGGACTCCGTCCCGCTAACGCGAACGGCAAGGTTTATCCCAACAGATGGGAGAGCTGCAAAGTCTCCAAGAGCGCCCAAGATGGTAAGGTTGCTACATCTTTCCGACATTCATCTGGGCAGTGGTCTTGCCTACGGCCACATTAACCCGGCCACCGGCCTGAATACCCGTTTGGAAGATTTTGTAGCTTCTTTGCGCTTGTGCATTGACCATGCTCTCAACCAAGCGGTGGATCTGGTGTTGTTTGGGGGCGATGCTTTCCCCGATGCGACACCCCCCCCTCTCCATCAAGAGCTTTTTGCCCAACAGTTTCGCCGCCTGGCCGATGCAGGGATCCCAACCGTCCTGTTGGTGGGCAACCACGATCAGTACGGGCAGGGACAGGGAGGCAACAGCCTGGCTATCTACCGCGCTTTGGGGGTCTCAGGCTTTATTGTGGGGGACAGACTGGAAACTCATCGGATCGAAACTCGCGGTGGCCCGGTGCAGGTGACCACTTTACCTTGGCTGAGTTGCTCTGCTCTACTCGCCCAACAGGAAAGCTTGGCGCTTGAAGGGGAAATCCTCGCGCATCAGCTCCTGCAGCGCCTCCGCCTAGCCCTAGAAGGGGAGATCCGCACCCTGCAGCCAGGGATCCCGGCGATTTTGTTGGCTCACGTCATGGTGGAGACAGCCCGCTACGGAGCAGAACGCCATCTTTCGGTGGGCAGAGGATTTACGGTGCCCCTTTCGCTGCTGGCTCGGCCTGCCTACCAATATGTTGCCTTGGGGCATGTACACCGTCACCAGGTGCTGTGTCGGGATCCCTTGATGCTCTATCCCGGCAGCATTGAGCGGGTGGATTTTGGCGAAGAAAAAGAGGAAAAAGGCTGTGTGCTGGTGGAAGTCACCCCTACGGGGGCCAGCTATGAATTTTTGCCCCTGCCAACCCGTACCTTTCACACCATTCGCCTGGATCTGAGCGCAGATCCACCCCAGCAGGCGCAGTCCAAGCTGCTGGCCGCCATCGCCAAGGCCCCCGTGGCCGGCTCCATCCTGCGGTTGATCTACCGCATACGGCCCGACCAGCTAGAGTGCATTGATGAGCGGGCTCTGCACAACGCTCTTGCCCCTGCTTTTAGCTACACCATCGCCCCAGAAGTGGTCAGCCCCAGCCGCATCCGTCTGCCGGGATGGGATCCCAGCCGACTTGAGCCCCTGACGGCTCTGGAGCAGTATCTGGCCGACCGCAGCGATCTGGCCCCCTTGCACAACGATTTGCTGGCCGCGGCCCGTCAGTTGTTGGAGGAATATGTGGATCCTTTACAAGACTGGGCCCCCAACTGGGAGGAGCTGGGATCTTCAAGCCTTGCCCCAGTGGAAGAGGAGCAGTTGCCTTTGTTTTGATTGGTTTTGAGATGCTCTCTTTGTCGCCTCAGGGTTCATAGGGGTGGGGATGGGGGATCCCTGTACGAAGAAATCAGGACAGGAGTGCTTGCCAAAGCTGCGGGCTCCTCAAGTTTCAAGTGATCTGAATCACTTCGAAATGGCAAAAAGCAACACAAACTGGGAATCGGGTTGAAGACGTTGGCAACGACGGCATCAGCTCACTCACAGGGAACTGACTCAGACTGGTAGACCTCACACTGCCAGTCTTTTTTTGTTTGAGGTTTAGGTATTGTGAAGCTGCAGCAAGCAGGGGATCCCTTTCTAGCATTCATGAAATTCCCATCTTCTTTTCTATAGAGTCAGCTAGAAATCGCAGGAGCCCCGCACTGTACCCGTAGGGTCAGTGCCGGGAGGAATGCGAGGTTACAATAGAACCATGACCCAAGTCCTGACCGTCTCCTGCAAGCTCAAGGTAGCCCAGTCGCAAGCCGCCAAATTGGACGCGACTTTGGAGGCTTTTGGCCAAGCCTTGAATTGGGTCAACCAGAACACGCCGGAGAAGATCGTCAACGCGGTCAAGCTGCAATCCCTTTGCTACTACGAGATTCGAGCCCGGTTTGGCTTGTCCAGTAACTTGGCTCAACAGGTGTGCAGACGGGTAGCGGGTTCCCGCAAAGTGGCTAAGCAGAAAAAGCGTCCCGTCAAGGAGTTTAAGAGCGGCTTTGTTACCTACGACGCACGTATCTTTTCGTTCCGTCAAAAAGACTGGACGGTGTCGCTGACCACGGTGGAAGGGAGAGAACGCTTTGAGCTAGCCATTGGTAACTACCAGAGGGGAATGCTGGCTGGCTCTAACCCCAAATCGGCCACCCTAGTCCAGCGGAAGGATGGCTCCTACTACATCCAGATTTGCGTAGAGGAAAAAACACCCAAGCAACAAGATACCGACAAGGTGATCGGGGTGGACTTGGGAAGGACGGATATTGCTCATACGTCAGAGGGGGACAATTGGAATGGACAGCAGTTGAACAGAGTCCGCGACCACTACTCCAAGCTGAGGGCGGCACTCCAACGTAAAGCCAGTAAGGGCACACGCAGTTCGCGGCGCAGATGCAGAGAACTGTTGCAACGGCTGTCTGGCAAGGAGAGGCGCTTTCAGGCGTGGGTCAATCATCGCATCTCTAAAGCTATTGTCTCTAGGGCAAAAGCTACCAACAGCGCTATTGCTCTGGAAGACCTGACAGGGATCCGGGAAAGGGTCAATCAACAGCCACGCAGCAAAGCCGAGCGGCGTAGGACCAACAGTTGGGCGTTCTACCAACTACGTCAGTTTCTGGAGTACAAGGCGAGGGTTGCAGGGGTTTCTCTGATTCTTGTGCCGCCTGCCTACACGTCGCAGACCTGTCACAAGTGTTTACACATCCATCCCGATCCTGCGCAATCCTACCGCAGTGGGAAGAAGTTTAAGTGTGGGCACTGTGGATGGGAAGGGGATGCGGATTTGAATGGTGCGAATGTGATTGCGCTTTGGTGCTCCGCACCGCTAACGCGACTGGGGGCTGCTGTAAACCAGCCTAGAGGTTCGGGCCTGTTTTGTTCTCTGGTAGAGCAGAGCAGGCTCAGGGCTACTGAAAGCCCGCTCCGTACCGCTTTAGCGGTCGGAGTCGGGTAGTTTACTGCAAGTAGGTGTAGGCCCGCAGATTGTCTTCAAAGTGCTGCTGCAAGGCGCGGGCTTGATCCAGCGTGATCTGCCCTCGCTGCAGGGCGGTCTCGGTGGCTTGGTGGAGGGTCTCCACCAGATCTTCGCTGTTGTACTGCACCCAGCTCAGCACCTCGCCGATGGTGTCCCCCTTGATGACTTGGGAAACGTGGTAGCCGCCGGGGCGGGAGCGGATATGCACCGCGTTGGTATCGCCAAACAGGTTGTGCAGATCTCCTAGGATCTCCTGGTAGGCACCCCCCAGAAACACCCCCAGTAGGTAGGGATGCCCGTCAGGATCATGCAGCGGCAAAACTGAGGTGATTTGCCCGTCTTCGCCAAAGAAGCGGTTGATCTTGCCGTCGCTGTCGCAGGTCAGATCCGCCAGGGTGGCCCATTGGCGTGGCTCCTCATCCAGACGGTGGATGGGCATGATGGGGAAGACCTGGTCGATGGCCCAGCTATCCGGCAGGGATTGGAACAGGGAGAAATTGCCGTAGTAGATGCTGGCCAGCATCTCGTCCAGATCCAGGAGATCCACTGCCACGGGGTGCCCTGCTTGGTGCTGCTCGTAGGCCAAGGTGCAGATCTTGTCGGAGCAGTTCCAGAACAGCCGCTCCACTTCAGCTCGCTCCTGCAAGCTGAGGGATCCCTCGGTGAACTGACGCAGAGCAGCCTCCTTCAGCTCCTGACAACGGCGGTAATTGACCACCAGAGTATCGGGCTGGATTTGGTAGTAAAGCTGGTTTAGCTTCTGGATCACCTCTGCATCGGAAGTAAGCTGGGTGGGCATGGGGTAGGGGCTGGCGGCGTTGACATCTTGCACGTCAAACACCAGCACCGACTGGTGGGACATCAGGGCGCGTCCGCTTTCGGTCACCAGTACCGGCGGCTGGATCCCGTGGGGTTCTAGGGCGGTGAGCACGGTCTGCACCACGGTGGCGGCGTAGTCCTCCATGCTGTAGCTCTGGGAAAAAGGATTGGGGGACTGGGATCCGTCGTAATCGACCCCCAAGCCGCCGCCGATATCCAGGTAGCCCATGGGGGCCCCCAGCTTGACCAGCTCGATGTAGATTTGGCTGGCCTCCCGCACGGCCCGTCCATGCACGCTCACCATCGAGATCTGGGAGCCGATGTGGTAGTGCAGCAGGCGCAGACAATGCAGCTTGCCCGCTTCCCGCAGCCGTTCCACCACTTGCAAAATCTCGGTGGCCGTCAGGCCGAACTTAGCCCGATCCCCAGCCGAGGTGCCCCAGCGCCCGCTCCCTTGGGCCGAGAGTTTGGCCCGCACCCCCAAGATGGGGTCAATGCCCAGTTGGTCGGCAGCCTGCAGCACCAGCTCCAGCTCTTGCAGCCGCTCCAAAACGATGATGGGTGTGCGCCCCAGCCGCTGGGCCAAGAGGGCCGTCTCCATAAAGTCGCGGTCTTTGTAGCCGTTGCAGATCAGCAAAGCCCCGGGAGTATCCAGCAAAGCTAGGGCAATCAACAGCTCCGGTTTGGATCCCGCCTCCAGGCCAAAGTGGTAGGCACGACCGTGTTTCACCACTTCTTCTACCAGGTGGCGCTGCTGGTTCACCTTGACGGGATAGACCCCTCGATACACGTTGGGGTAGCCAAAGCGCTGGATGGCCTGCTGAAAGCTCTCGCAAATTTGCCGCATGCGGTCGGCCACGATCTCGGGAAAGCGAATCAAGAGGGGCAACTGCAGGCCCCGCGCCACCAGATCCATCACCAAGTGGTACAGGTCAATGCCCGGTTCCTGCTGCTGTAAGCCCTGTGGGGTCACCTCCACATGACCGGCGGCGTTGATACGGAAGTAGGGATCCCCCCAACCTGAGATGCGATAGAGCTTTTCGCTGTCTCGCAGTGTCCAGGGAGAACGAGTCAAAGTCGGCATAGTAGTCCCCCAGATACCGAGATGTGAACAGCGCAGGATTTCTGCACAGAATCCACAATATATTGCCATATTCCAGAATATGTCAAGGTTTTTCCAATGCGAGGGGACTCAGGCCCAAAAACCGCTAAGCCTTGCCAGACAAGGCTTTGGCTTGAGGATCTCTGTGCAACTGCCGCAGAACTCAGCTCGCTCAATCTCTTGTTTGCGCTGTTTTTCTTTGTTTTTCTCTTGAATTCTCCGTTTTCCATCTCTCCTTTCTGAGCTTGGGTCGGATCCTGAGTTTTGCTGGGAAGCGTAGCGAGGAATACGGGGATGGCGCAGAGGGAAAAGACAGCCACCTGGGGCAAGTGGACCTACGCAGGGGATCCCAAGAGCTCTCGCCGGCAACCCTTGACAGGGCCCCGCAGGCAAGACAAGGATCGGGGCGGTGACCTCGGAGAACCTGAACCATGGCTCAACTGCCCCGCTTCCGTCGCCGAGAAGTGTTGCTTTCTTTATTGGCCACCGGCGCTACCTTGAGCGCCTGCCAAAGGGGATCCCGTTCTGACCAACCCAGCGGCAGGGATCCCGTTCCTGCCTCCGGCAGCCAGTCCTCCGACAAAGTTTTGCTGATCAACGGAGCCGGGTCCACCTTTCCGGCTCCTCTTTACTTGCGCTGGTTTTCCGATTACCGCCAGGTGGATCCCAAGGTGGAGATCAATTTCCAACCGGTGGGCAGCGCCGCTGGGATCCGGCAATTTATTGACCAGACAGTGGACTTTGCCGCCAGCGACGTGGCCATGACCGACGCCGAGATCGCCGAGGTGAAGCGGGGTGTGGTCATGATCCCGATGACCGCAGGCAGCATTGCCGTAGGCTACAACCTGCCGGGGATCCCTTCTGGACTCAAGCTGTCTCGACCCGTTTTGGTGAAGATCTTTCGCGGCCAAATCGACCAGTGGCGGGATCCGGAGATCCTGGCCCTGAACCCGGAGCTAACCATTCCCGATCTGCCCATCACCGTCTGCTACCGCTCCGATGGCAGCGGCACCACCGATACCTTTACCCGCCACCTGGCGGCCATCGATCCGGCTTGGGCCTCAGAAATCGGTGTTGGCATGTCGCTAGAGTGGCCGGTGGGCATTGGGGTAAAGGGCAACGAGGGCATGAGCGCCCAAATGCTCCTCAGCGAAGGGGTGATCGGCTACGTGGAGTCGGTCTATGCCTGCGAGCTGGATCTGTCGGTGGCAGCTCTGGAGAACCGCCGCGGCGAGTTCATTCTCCCCTCCCCGGAAGCCTCGGCCCTGGCCTTGAGCGAAATTGAGCTGCCGGAAAACCTGCGGGCTTTTGTGCCGGATCCCGCTGGCCCTGGAGCGTATCCCATCGTCACCTACACCTGGATCCTGACCTACCGCCGGTACTCGGATCCCGCCATGGCCGCCGCCCTGCAAGCTGTGCTCCGCTGGGCCCTTACCGAAGGACAAGCCCTGGCCGAGGAGATGGGCTACCTGCCCCTGGCCGCAACCGTTGTGAACCGCGGCCTGGAGGCGCTGCAGCTTATCCAGAGCTAGCCTGGCAGCAGTCCCCCAAGAGTTGCCAATAGCTGCCAACCCAGGCCATACCCCAAGCGGCACCGAAAGCAAGGCTGCTGCAGGTACGGAGATCCGTAACCGGTCTGCCCTTCAGCCCCGAGAAATGGGCGGCATTCTCGCCCTGGCCTCGCCAACCAGCTGGTTAGGATCGACCCAGGAAGTGACCAAGCATCTGCCGGATTTTCACAGATTGGCTGCCCAAGCTACTTCACACAGGCTGGCGGCGGTAACCGAAGCAATGTACTCAAGAAGAGGAGAATAAGGAGCCGATGGGAAAAGTTGTAGGAATTGACCTGGGCACAACCAACTCGGTTGTCGCCGTAATGGAGGGGGGTGTCCCCACCGTCATCGCCAATGCTGAGGGTACTCGCACCACACCCTCGGTGGTCGCCTTCACCAAAGATGGAGAGCGCCTGGTGGGCCAAATGGCCCGCCGCCAAGCGGTGCTCAACCCCGAAAACACGTTTTACTCGGTTAAGCGGTTCATCGGTCGTAGGTACGATGAGCTGAATGCCGATTCCAAGCGGGTCTCCTACCAGGTGCGGCGGGACGAGCGGGGCAATGTCAAACTGTACGCACCCCGCCTGAACAAGGAATTTGCGCCGGAAGAGATTTCGGCCATGGTGCTGCGCAAGCTAGCGGATGATGCCAGCCGCTACCTGGGCCAGCCGGTCACCCAAGCGGTGATCACGGTTCCTGCTTACTTTAATGACTCGCAGCGGCAGGCCACCAAAGATGCGGGCCGCATTGCCGGTTTGGAAGTGCTGCGCATCATCAACGAGCCGACAGCAGCCTCTTTGGCCTACGGCTTGGACAAGCGCAACAACGAGACCATCCTCGTCTTCGACCTGGGCGGTGGCACTTTCGATGTGTCCATCTTGGAAGTGGGGGATGGCGTTTTCGAGGTGAAATCCACCAGCGGCGACACGCAGTTGGGGGGCGACGACTTCGACAAGAAGATCGTCGATTGGATGGCCGAGCAGTTTAAGCAAATGGAAGGGATCGACCTGCGGCAAGACCGGCAGGCGCTGCAACGGCTAACGGAAGCTGCGGAAAAAGCCAAGATCGAGCTGTCCAGCGTTTCCGAAACCACCATCAACCTGCCCTTCATCACTGCCACTGCCGATGGGCCCAAACACCTGGAGCTGAAGCTCTCCCGCGCTCAATTTGAACACCTCTGTGCCGACCTGCTGGAGCGCTGCAAGGGGCCGGTGGAACAAGCCCTGCGGGATGCCAAGCTCACCAAAGCCGACATCAACGAAGTGGTGCTGGTGGGGGGATCCACCCGCATTCCGGCGGTGCAGCGGCTGGTGAGGGAGCTGCTGGGCAAAGAACCCAACCAAAGTGTCAACCCCGATGAGGTGGTGGCGGTTGGGGCAGCCATTCAGGCTGGCGTGCTGGCGGGCGAAGTCAAAGACGTGCTGCTGCTGGATGTCACCCCCTTGTCCTTGGGGGTGGAAACCTTGGGCGGCGTGGCCACCAAGCTCATCCCGCGCAACACCACCATCCCCACCCGCAAGTCGGAGATCTTCTCCACTGCCGAAGATGGGCAGACCTCTGTGGAAATCCACGTGGTGCAAGGGGAGCGGGAGCTGGCCCGCGACAACAAATCTCTGGGCCGCTTCAAGCTGGACGGGATCCCGCCGGCCCCCCGCGGTGTGCCGCAGATCGAGGTCACCTTCGACATCGACGCCAACGGCATCCTCAAGGTGACGGCCAAAGACAAAGGCAGCGGCAAAGAGCAGAGCATCTCCATCACCGGCGCCTCTACTTTGGATAGCAAAGAGGTGGAGCGCATGATTGCTGAGGCAGAAAAATACGCTGCCGAAGACCGGGCCCGCCGGGAGAAAATTGAGCGCCGCAACAAGGCCGACTCGCTGGCCTACCAAGCCGAGCGGCAGTTGAAGGAGTTGGGCGACAAGATCTCCTCCAGCAAACGCAGCCAAATCGAGACTCTGGTGCGAGAACTGCGGGAGGCCATCCAGCGGGAGGACGACAGCGCCATCCAGAGCAAAGAGCGGGAGCTGCAAGAGGCTCTCTACGCCATGAGCAGCGAGCTGTATCAACAGCCGGGGGCCTCCTCTGGCCCCACTCCCGGCTCAGGGAAAACCTCCGGCGGCAGCGATGATGTGATCGATGCCGACTTCACCGAGAGCAAGTGACTGCTCAGGGATCCCTCCGTGGGCCGCGGGCCCAGGGCGGATCCCGCCCTTACTTGTAGCGCCGATAATGAGGAGGGACGGGATGGGCGATGGCGTCTAGCCCGCCTCCTCATTTTCTTCAGTAGGTCGGAGGGAAGGAGCCCTTGCCGGGGACGCCTAGCCTCGTGGTTTTCTGCCCACTCTCAGCGATTTGCCTGCGGACGCCTCCATGCAAAACTTTAAGGACTACTACAAGATTTTGGGGGTCAGCAAAACGGCCACTGCCGATGAGGTGAAGCAAGCCTATCGGCGCCTAGCCCGCAAGTATCACCCAGATGTCAACCCAAATGACAAAACTGCCGAAGAGAAGTTCAAAGACATTAACGAAGCCTACGAAGTTCTCTCGGATCCCAGCAAGCGCAGGCAATACGACCAATTTGGCCAATACTATCAGCAGGGCGGGTTTCGCTCCAGCCGCGATGCCTACACCTACAGCAGCAGCCCCTTCAGCCAAGACTTTGGGGGGAGCGGATTTGGGGGGAGTGGCGTCGATTTCAGCCAATTTGATGATTTTCAAGACTTCATCGATCAACTGCTGGGCCGGGTGCGCAGCCAAACCACAGACCGCAGCAGCGGATTTTCGGGATCCACTGGCAACACCAGTTACGATGCTGAGGCCACCATCCAGATCAGCATTCCAGAAGCTTTTGAGGGGGGCAAGCGTCGCCTGCGGGTGGGCGGGGATCGCGTGCTCGAGGTAAACATCCCGCCGGGAATTACGCCAGGGAAGCGGATTCGCCTGCGCGGCCAAGGCCACCCCAACCCCAACGGCGGTGCCGGTGATCTGTACCTTAAAATTGAGCTGAAAGACCACCCCTTCTATCGCCTAGAGGGATTCGACGTTTACTGCGATCTGCCCATCAGCCCCAGCGAAGCGGTTTTGGGCGCCCAGGTGGAGGTGCCCACCTTGGATGGGGTGGTGAAGCTGCGGATCCCACCTGGCATGCAGCCGGGGCGAAAGTTGCGGCTGGCGGAAAGGGGATTTCCCAAAGGCAACGGAGAACGGGGGGATTTTTACGTGGTGGTGCAGATCCATTTGCCCACCCAGATCTCCGAAGAAGAGCGAGAACTTTACGAAAGGCTGCAGCGGGTTCAATCCTACGATCCCCGCGCCACCCTTAAGCTCTAGCATTGATATTCTCCGATATTCTCCCACGGCCAAAGCCTCAAGATTCTTGACAAGCGCTCCGCGCCGCCTGAAAGCAGGAAGCCGCCCTTCTAGCTTGCTTCCGGTAGCGGTAGGGCGGGGCTGGAGGCCCAGCCTTGGGGTCAAGATGGGGTCCTGCTGGAATCTGGTTGCGTCGGCGGGACGGGAGCTGCATTTGCTTCCAGAGGTTCCTGATGAGAGCATCCCTGGCTCCATTGCAGTTGCCGCAGGATCCCGCGCAACAAGGCCACCTCGGCTACGGTCAGGCCGGCTCGCTGGAACAGGGCGCGAAACTTGAGCATTTTGCGGCGGGCTGTGTGGGGGTGCAGGTAGCCAATTTGCAGCAACAGCGCTTCTAAGTGGTCGAAAAATCCCTCCAGCAGCTCGAAGGGGGCAAGCCTTTGAGGCGAGGGCATAGGAGGAGCAGGGGAAGGGCTCTGGCAGACGAGGGTGTACAGCTCATAGCAACAAATGGCCACGGCTTGGGCCAAGTTTAAAGAGGGATAGGTCGCATCGGTGGGGATCTGGATCTGGCGATGGCAAAGGGCCAGCTCCTCGTTGCTCAAGCCGCGATCTTCGGGGCCAAACACGAGGGCGGCAGGGCCGGCGGCCAGCAGAGCGGGAAAGGCTTGGCGGGGGGACTGAATTTGCCATTCGGGTGGGTAGGTTTGGCTGCGCCCCGTTGTCCCGAAAACCTGCACACACCCTTGCAGGGCTTCGGGCAAAGTTTGCACCTTCCGGGCTTGATGGAGCAGGTCTGCCCCATGCACGGCTGTGGTGATCGCTTCCATATCGAGGGGATCGCATTGGGGATCCACCAGCACCCACTGCCTGAAGCCCATGTTTTTCATCACGCGGGCAATGGCGCCGAGGTTGCGCGGCCCAGCCGGCTGCACCAATACAAGCCGTACCTGCGCCAGTTGTTCAGGGCCAGAGTGGGGTAATATCGGCATCAGGTTGGGATCCCCCAGAGTGCCTAGAGTAGAGAAGAGGAGCTTGATTTTGTCATAGATTGCATCCATGGGATCCGCATACCGTTGTTGGCTGAGCTTGATTTGTCTGGTGTTGGTGGGATGCTGCTGGGGATCCCCGGCGCTGGCTGCCCCTTCATCGCTGGCAGGGCCGGCTCAGGTATCGCCCCAGCTCGTTCGCGATAGCGACTCAGAGCGGTTTTCTCTGGCCGAGGCGCGGCAGCGGCTGGAAGCCATTGCCGAGGTCATGCGCTCGATTCGCCTGTGCAACCGGCCCAACTGCCGCTACCGAGATATCGCTGTGGACGTGTGGCCTGTGGACATATCCATCCCCAATGGTGGTGCCGAGCCGTTCTACGAGGGCAGCATCGACGCCATGATCGACCGTCCTTCCGGCAGCTTGGATAAAGCCCACTACCGGCTGCAGTTTCGCCAGGGGCGCTGGCAGTTGCTGGGGGGCGAAGAGGTGTCCGATGTCTCTTCCTTTTTCTTTGAGGGAGATACCTACGAGGTGTTCAGCGCCTACGGCACCCGCAGCCACAAAGCCAAGTTGGCAGATGCCAGCAGCAACCTGCGCGTGGGCTATCGGGAGCTGTATTACCGCGTTTTCGACCAGGGCCAAGAGCGTTTGCACTAGCGCTGCGGAGCACGATGAGAGGCCGGCAACACACCTTAGCCAGCTCTATTGCCCTAGAAGGCGTTGGCCTGCACACCGGCCTGCCAATTGGCTGCAGTCTGCATCCAGCTCCTGCCGGCAGCGGTCGGGTTTTTGTGCGGGTGGATCAACCGGGATCCCCTGAGATCCCGGCTCGGTTGGGATCCCTGGCCCCTGCCCATCTCTGCACCCTGTTGCAGCAGGGATCCCCCTCTGTTCAAGTGCAGACGGTGGAACACCTGCTGGCCGCCCTTTACATCCTGGGCATTGACAACTGCCGCATCGAGGTGGAGGGGCCGGAGCTGCCGATTCTGGATGGCTCTGCCCTGCCCTTTGTAGAGGCCATTGCCCAGGCCGGGATCCAGGCCCAAGATCAGCCAGCCCTGCTGGGGGTGATCCAAGAACCGGTCACTGTCTGGGCGGGGGAAGCCTTTGTCAGCGCTCTCCCCCATCCTACAGCCCGCTTTACCTATGGCATCGATTTTGCCGATTGCCCGATTGGAGAACAGTGGCTGAGCTGGAGGGAGAACAGGCCGGATTTTGTCCAGTCCATTGCGCCGGCCCGCACCTTCGCCCGCCAGCAGGATGTGGAGCTGGCCCGGGAACGGGGGCTAATCCAGGGGGGCAGCCTGGAAAATGCCATTGTCTGTAGCCAAACCGAGTGGTTGGGGCCATTGCGCTACCCAGATGAGCCGGTGCGCCATAAGCTGATAGATTTACTAGGAGATCTCAGCCTCCTGGGCTGCCGACTGCAGGGGCACATTGTGGCCTACAAGGCGGGCCATGCCCTGCACCACCGTTTGGCCGAGCAGTTGCTCAAGAGTGGATCCCTGCTGATCCATGAAGAGTGAGGGGGAGCAAGGGATCCGGTTGCGCAGCCACAACCCTGCCATCCTCAGGTGCGACAGCGGTGCCGAGCACTTTTCTTCAGGGGGATCCGCTCTATTGGAATCTCTTGATCTCTTCTCCGTAGATCCCTGGGTGCTCTTTTGGCTGAGTTCTGGCCTGCCGTCCTCCCCGTCCGGGATTTGGTTTTGTCCTCTGCCTCTGTGGGTTCACCATGTCCTCTGATGTCTCTCCTCCTCCCCTTCTCTCGGCTGAAGCAGCCGCTCAATTGGCAACCGCTCCCCCCGTCTTCACAACGGAGCAGATTTTGGAGATCTTGCCCCATCGCTATCCTTTCTTGCTGGTGGATCGGGTTGTGGAGTATCAACCGGGGCAACGGGCGGTGGGCCTGAAAAACGTCACCTTCAACGAGCCTTTTTTTCAAGGGCATTTCCCCAACCGACCCATCATGCCCGGCGTCCTAATCGTCGAGGCCATGGCCCAGATAGGGGGGATCGTGTTGACCAAGTTGCCGGACGTGGCCGGGCGTTTGGCCCTGTTTGCCGGGATCGATGGCGTTCGCTTTCGCCGCCCGGTACTGCCGGGGGATCAGCTGCTGCTCTCCGCCGATTTGCTCACCATTCGCCAGAGGCGCATTGGCAAGATGTTCTGCCGCGCTCAGGTGGGAGGGCAACTGGTAACCGAGGGGGAGCTGATGTTCTCCCTGGTGGATTGATGGGCCAACAGCGGCCATCCAGGAGGCGCTCCGGTGTGGGTGTTCTCGCAATTGAGATAAAGTGTTGGGATAGAAAGATGGCTCAGGGGCTGCTTGCGCCTTTCTGTCGGGATACGGTAAACATGTTGTCGCGACAGTGGGGCGTAGCTCTAAGGCTCATCTCCCCTGGAGTCAAGTCTTGGTGATCCTTCGCAGGGTTGGGAGCGTAACCACAGTTGCTGGCTAGGTCGGAAATGAGTTCGTTCGCTTCAGCGGGATCCACTCCCAACGCCTCTGCAAGTGCGCCGCACCGCTCACGCGAGCGGATTCATCCCACCGCGGTGATCCATCCGAAAGCTGAGCTACACGAGACGGTGCAGGTTGGCCCCTATGCGGTGATCGGCGAGCATGTTCGTATCGCTGCCCATACAGTGGTGGGAGCCCATGTGGTGATCGATGGCTGGACGGAAATCGGCGAGGACAACCACATTTTTCCGGGAGCAGTTGTGGGCACCGAGCCTCAGGATCTGAAGTACAGCGGCGCCCCCTCTCAAGTGGTAATCGGCAGAGGCAATCGCATCCGCGAGTTCGTCACCATCAACCGGGCTACCAATGAAGGGGAAGCCACCCTGATTGGAGATTACAACCTGCTGATGGCCTACACCCATGTCGCCCACAACTGCGTCATCGAAAATCAGGTGGTGATTACCAATGCTGTTTCCTTGGCCGGCCACATCCACATCGAGTCTCAAGCCCGCATTGGCGGCATGGTCGGGATCCACCAGTTCACCCGCATTGGGCGCTTGGCCATGGTGGGGGCGATGAGCCGGGTTGACCGCGACGTTCCCCCCTACATGTTGGTGGAAGGACATCCGGCTCGCATCCGCGGTCTGAACTTGGTGGGGCTGCGGCGAGCCCAAGGGATGGAGGGATCCCTGCCCTTGCTGCGGCAGGTCTACCGATTTTTGTACCGCTCAGGGTTGCCTTTGGAAAAAGCGCTGCAAACACTGCGCAGCAGCCTGTGTGTCGTTTGTAACAGCGGTGCGGAGGGAGAGCGCCACATCCTTTCTCTGCAGGGGAAAGAGTGGGTGGACGAGACGGGATCCCTGCAACATCTGCTGCAATTTTTGGAAGACTCCCTCTCCCAGCCCCAACGACGTGGCCCTCTGCCGGCCCTGCGCGGGAGGGGGGAAGATCCGCCGGTGCAGAGCACTTCAGAGCTGGATGACTAAAGATTGGGGTCGGGAGTGTAGCTCTGGTGAGCCACCTGTTCATCTGCACGGGCGAGGTCTCAGGGGATCTGCAGGCCGGCCATCTGATTGAAGAATTGCTGCGCCAGCGCCCTCAACTGCGCATCACAGCGGTCGGGGGAGAGCGCATGGCTGCTGCCGGGGCCCGTTTATTGCACCGCACTACCGAGATCAGCTCCGTTGGCATTTTAGAGGCTCTTCCCTTTATCGGCCCCGCCCTCTGGACGGAATGGAAGATTCGCCGCTTTTTAGCCCAAGACCCGCCAGATGTGGCCGTGCTGGTGGACTACATCGGCGTCAACAGCCGCATTGCCCGTCTGCTGCAACGGCGGCAGATCCCTGCCGTCTATTACATTGCTCCCCAAGAGTGGGTGTGGTCGCAGGATGCCCGCCTCACCTACCAACTGGCCCAGCAGATGCGGCTGATGTTGGCGATTTTCCCTGAGGAAGCCCGCTACTACGCGGCGGCAGGAGCCCATGTCCAGTATGTGGGCCATCCCCTGTTGGATATTTTGGCCGCTGTGCCCAGCCGTGCTGCCGCCAGAGCCCAGTTGGGGATCCCTGCCGAAGCCACGGTGGTGGTGGTGGTGCCGGCTTCGCGTCGGCAAGAGCTGCGCTCGGTTCTGCCTGTCTTGCTCAAGGCGGCCCAGTTGCTGCAAGCTCACCTGCCTCAGGCGCAGTTTTGGGTGCCCTTGGCCTCGCCCCGTTTTGCTGCCCCGATTGCGCGGGCTGCCCGCCGCCTTGGGCTCAACCTCACCCTTTTGGATCCCCAAGCTCTGCCCTTCTTCTCCCCCCACAAAGCTCATCACCTCGCCTTGGCAGCGGCTGATTTGGTGTTGGCCAAGTCGGGCACGGTGAACTTGGAGACGGCCATCTTGGGGATCCCCCAGGTGGTGATCTATCGCCTCAACCCCATCACCTTCTGGATCGCCCGCCATTGGCTGAGGGTGTCGGTGCCCTTCATGTCTCCGCCCAACCTCGTGCAGATGCGCCCCATTGTGCCGGAGTTGCTGCAGGAGCAGGCCCAGCCGGAGAAGATCGCCCAACTGGCACTGGAGTTGCTAACTCGGCCGGAACGCCAAGCCCAACTGCAAGCCGACTACGTCGCGATGCGGGCGGCCCTGGGAGAACCCGGCGTTCTGGCTCGCGCTGCCAAGGCCATCCTAGAGGTGTTGGATGGCGAAGCTGGATCGAAGCAGGATCCCTTCCGCCGCTAACTCCGGCGACCCAGCACCTGGGGCACGGCCCGTCCTCCCGCCAAGGCCGCTGTCGAATCCTCCTCTTCCAGATACTCAGCATCTTGGTTGACCCGCCACCCATCGTAGCGCCGTTCCCATGCCACAATGTTGCGAGCGGCCAAGAGGCCCGTCATCATGGCGTGATCCTGGTTATTGTAGCGGTGCATGCCGTTGCGGCCTGCCACCTGCAAATTGGGCAGTGCTTCTTCCAAAAAGGTTCGAATGGTCTGGATGTGAGCTTGATAGCCGTGATTGTAAACCGGGTAGGCTTTCGGGGCGCGAATGACTGTGCCGCCCAAAACCTTTGCCTTCCCCAGCAGGCCCAACCGCTGCAATTCCAGCGTTGCCAAGGCCATCAAATCCCCATCGGTTTGTCCCCAAAAGGGATCCGTCGCTGAGCAAAAATACTCCAAACCCAAGCAGGTGACCGAGGGATCCGGAACCATGTCCGCGCTCCAATTCTTGAAGTTTTGGATACGCCCCACCCGCACCGAGGGATCGTGAATGTAGATCCAGTGATCTGGAAATAAGTTGGGCTCATCCACCAGCAAAGCCACCGTCAAAAAATCCCGATACCGCAGTTGTTCGGCAGCCTCTCGCACCGGCTCCGGTGCTGCAGGTACCAAAGCCCGCACCAGAGAGCGCAGCGGCATGGTGGAAATGAACTGCTCGCCGGTCACCCAAAAGGTCTCTCCCCCTTGAGAACAGGCTTGTACAGCTTGAACTCCGGCCCGGTTCCAGTGGATTGCCGTAACCTTGCGATCCAGTTGTACCGGCTGCCCGGCTTCTGCCAGCAAGGTTTGAACGCGCTCCCACATCTGGCCTGGCCCTAGGCGAGGATAGCGAAAGCGATCGATCAGGGTTTTGATCACCCCCTCTCGGTTGGGGAAAAAGGTTTTACGGATCAAAGAAGCCATCGACAGACCCTTGATCCGCTGGGCTGCCCAGTCGGCGCTGATCTCGTGACAAGGGATCCCCCACACTTTCTCGGTGTAGGTCTTAAAAAAAGTGCGATACAGCCGTTCCCCAAATTGGTTAATGACCCAATCTTCAAAAGATACAGGATTGGGCCTGGGAAAGAGGCGCGCCTTTAGGTAACTGAGCAGACAGAGGGTGGTAAACCCTGGCCCCAGTTTGGCAAAAACATCCGTAGGTCGAATTGGATAATCAAAGAAAACACCTCGGTAAAAAATGTGGGAAAGCCGACGGCAAACCTGCATTTCCGAGCCCAAAATCTCCGTCCACAGAGCCTCAATTTCCGCCGACTTGGAGAAAAAGCGGTGCCCACCGATATCAAAGCGATAGCCTTGGTAGGTTACAGTGCGGGATAGCCCCCCTACCTGCACCGGATCCGCTTCCAAAACCGTTACCGGGTAGCCCTGCTTGTTCAGCTCGTAGGCGGCACTCAATCCAGTTGGCCCCGCCCCAATCACCACTGTGGACTGCACTCTGGATAGCTGCCTTGAGGTACCATCTGGTAGTGGGGTCATTTCCTCAGAAATGTTCTCAGAAACAGTCATGGCAACTTCTCACACCACCTCGTCAATCCTAACGGAAATAGGTCTGTTCAAGGGATCCCCGGCCTGGGCGCGAAAGTGCTATGCCTACGGCACCCCGTCGGGAACCGCACCGCTAACGCGAAAGATTAAGCTGGAGACAGATTAGAGATCCCTTTTGTGTGCAAAGAAAGCCTTGGTGCTTCGCACCGCCGTCGCGAATGGCCGACTCTGTGGAGTGAATTTTGTGCAATCTCCCCCCATCCCCAATCCTGGACATCTGCTGACAAATGCTTCGCCGACAGTACTGTTGGCCGATGACGACCCATGCATACGCGGGTACTTGACCCACCTGTTGGTTCATGAAGGCTATCAAGTGGCAGAGGCTGAAGACGGCGACCAAGCCTTGCTGCTCTTCGGTCAAACTCAGCCTCAAATTGCCCTGCTGGACGCCCTCATGCCCGGCACGGATGGGTTCGAGTGTTGTCGCCGCCTGCGGGCTTTGGATGCGAATCTGCCCTGCTTGATGATTACCTCGCTCGAGGATCAAGCTTCCGTAGACAAAGCCTTTGCTGCCGGAGCCAGCGACTACATGACCAAGCCCATTCACTGGCCGATAATGCGTCAGCGCATCCAACACCTGATCAAGGCCCGCCAGAACTTGTTGAACCTACGCCAACAGGCGGCCCGCGAGCAAGCCCTGAACCGCATCGTCCGAGCCATTCCCACTTCTTTGCAGTTGGATCAAATCCTTGCTGCCGTCACCCGCGAGATAGGCCATTTGCTAGAGGCGGATCGGGTAAGCATCAGCATCTATCAGCCTCAGCAACAGCATTGGCGTATTGTCTCCGAGTACAGCACTCAACAGGATGGCTACCTGGGCTGTCTCATTCCCGATTCCGAAAGCCCCATTGCCCAGCAACTGAAGCAGGGGAAAGTGATGTTGCTGGAGGCAGCCGACCAAGCCAAAGACTGGGTCTACATCTCTGCCATGGCCAAAGCCTATCCTGGCAGTTGGCTGCTGGTACCGCTCTACGGTGGCGAAAACCCCGAATCTAGCCCGACCCACCCCACCCTTTGGGGCAGCCTGTGCCTACAACTGAAAACAGCACGTCCCGGTTGGCTGGCCACCAATCAGGATCTGATCTTGGCCCTGGCTGCTCACCTCTCCACCGCCATTCGGCAGGCGGAATTGCTCCAACAGGTTCAGGAACTGAGCCGCACCCTGGAAGAAAAGGTACAGGCCCGCACCGCCCAACTGGAGCGCCAGGTACAGGAATTGCAGCGGCTGGATCGCCTGAAAAATGACTTCCTTAGCACGGTGTCCCACGAGCTGCGCACCCTTCTTTCCAACATGAAAATGGCCATCCACCTGCTCAGCGCCGTTCTGCTGCCTGCCCAGGGCGCTGCCCGATCCCCGGATCCGGCCAAGATCTCTCAGTACTTGAAGGTGTTGGACAACGAATGCGAGCGGGAGATCAAACTGGTCGAGGATCTGCTGGAACTGCAGCAGTTAGAGGTGCTCAAGGGACTCCGTCCCGCTAACGCGAACGGTTCACAGCAGCCCTGCTGGTTGGAGCTGCAAGAGTGGTTGCCCCAGATCGCGGAGCCCTTTGCTCAGGAGGCCCATAGCCGCCATCAGCGCTTCAGCCTTGGGATCCCTCCAGGACTGCCTGCCATTTTTACCCTGCCGGGAGTGCTAAAGTCGGTGCTGGCGGAATTGCTGAAAAATGCATGTAAATTCACCCCTGCTGAGCACCTGATCAGCCTTCAGGCCACCTGCCATTCCGACCACCTGGACATCCAAGTCCTCAACACCGGCGTAACCATTCCTCCAGAAGAACAAAAGCGGGTATTCGAGAAGTTCTATCGGGTGCCCAGCGTGGATCCCTGGCGGCAAGGGGGGACAGGGTTGGGGTTGGCCCTTGTGCAGCAGCGGGTAAGCCTGTTGCAAGGAAGCATTCACCTCAACAGCGGGGCCAGCCACACCTGCTTTACCTTGCGGCTGCTTCGGGTTCTCCCTGCCTTTGGCCAAGGCAAGCCAGCTCAGCCTAGGGTGTAGGCGTCGGGGTAGCCGGCTTTGGAGAGTTGGAAGCTTCCCCTTCCTGCAAAACTTCTTGCAAGCGGGCCCGAACCCGCTGGTTGAGAACAGGATTTTCGTTCGCCAAGGTCATCAATTCGCGGTATTGAAGCACTGTCAGCCCTTGCTCCTCGACAATGCGGCTGGCTTGGGTTTCTGTGCGCTGCATAATTTGCTCGTACTCCTCCTCGTTCTGGGTTTCCCGCAGTTGGGCGCTCGCTTCCCGGATCAGGGGATCCAACTCCAACAGAATCCGCACCAACTGTTCCACCTGGGCATCGGTGACTTGCTCTGGGGTCAGGGCTGGAGATGCCAGAGGGCTAGGAGTTGCTGTGGCCGGAGCCCCCCCCGAAGTCGGAGAAGCAGTTGCAGCAGGGCCAGGCGACGGGGTTGCTCCCTGTGCCCAAGCCGGCAGGGATCCCAAGCTGAGTCCCAGACCCATCAGCAACGCGAATTTCATCATGCCCAAAACTCCCCAAACCCAGACAAGATAGACCTAAGCCCTTGAGGTGCAGCCAAACCTGAAGCCAGACTAGCAAGATGCCTGAATTCCGTCTAATCGGTTCAACGCAGTCCTGAATGCCCATCAAGCTCATCCCAGCTTGCCGGCACCTGAGGCGCGATCCATCCAATCCCTACGGTACCAGAACTCCTCACTCCAGGGCTCCCAGGATGAACTCGCGCAAGGGCTGTGTGGACATGCTGGGGATCTGCAGTGGATCTCTTGTAGAAACAAGAAGTTGGTTGTACAGTCTTACATGCGCTGTTCAACGGTAGCCCGGCACCGGAGTGCCCCTTTCTCTCCTCGGTTGAGCAGCTCCAGACTTGCAGCATTGGCAATTGACTTAGCACTTCAGCCAAAAGGGGGTTGTCTTGAAGCTGAGCTTAGGTATATGTTCTGTTGAGTATCGTTTTTGTTAATGTTAGGCTAGGGGTCAGATTTGATGCGGATCTCCCACATCGGCATCTGACTTTCTTCGCAGGTGTCAGAGCCCGTGGATTTCCTATCAATATCAGCAGTCAACCTAGCAAACGCCCAATCGCCAGCTCTCTTTGCAGGCGATTGTTGGAGGATTTTTTGTTCGGAGAAAGGTTCCCGATTAGATTTTTTTGGGCGCGTCCATAAGTAACCCTTCAAGGGCTTTGAGGGCGACTGCTGTCTTTATTGCCTTTGTAAAAGATGATAACAAAAATGGGTAAAGGTTATTGCTTTTCTTAAGCAGCGCTGATATATTCTTTGCGGTTGCGGTTGTTCGGTCATCCTTCTACAGGAGGCTTACATTGGTTAGGAGAAGAAAGCGTAAGAGTCGCCGTCGTCTGGAAGGGCGCAAAATTTTAGATCACATTCCTCAATTTAATCTGGACAGTGGTGAAGAGAAGTCTGTAACCGCTGCTCGAAAGTATATTCAGGAAAAGTCTATTCAGCCCCCCGCGCTGATTTTGGTGCGGCGAAATGAGCATACCGTTGATCGGTTTTTTTGGGCGGAGAAGGGGTTGTTCGGCGCGCAATATGTCGAGGAGAACCACTTCCTTTTTCCCAGCCTGCGAGCTTTGTTAGCAGAGGTTGCGGCTGAAAAGCCAGAGAAAAAATCCTCGAAGACCCTTGCAACTGCCGCTCGCTAGCCTCTGACCAGCTTTTCCTATTAGCAGGAGCTCAGGAAACAGCCCCCCTACCCTGGGGGGTTTGTTGCAGCCGCTCTCAGAAGATCGAAAGAACTGACCCTGTGTACGGGATCCCTCCCCGCGGGTTGAGCTCCTGCTGCCTCACTCGCCATACTCGACCTGCTGGCGGCAGCGAGGGAGCCACGCGCTACCCTACAAGGGATCCCGTCGGGAGATGCCGGATGAGCCGACTGCCTCAGACCACTGCCCACATCCAAATTACCCGCCGCTCTTGGCAAGAGGGTGCCATTGAGGGGGAAGTCAATGCCAATGGTTGGGTTTGGCGCTTTTGCTGGCGCTTTCGGGCCGGAGAACTCAGAGTGGAGCCTTCTGTGGGGCGAGCTTTGATTTGCGAGCCCTTGAGCCGCTTTCTGGAAAAATCCGACTATCTGCTGGAACCGGGCAGCAACTACTCGTTTGTGATTCGCAGCAGCTTGTGAACTCTCAATGTAAACTACCCGACTCCGACCGCTAAAGCGGTACGGAGCGGGCTTTCAGTAGCCCTGAGCCTGCTCTGCCCTACCAGAGAACAAAACAGGCCCGAACCTCTAGGCTGGTTTACGGCAGCC
>NZ_JBSSAC010000033.1:0-31210 GCF_054058315.1 Thermostichus sp. MS-CIW-40 | reverse complement strand
AGAAAGATCAACTGGTAGTAATCCGTACTGAACATATTATACATTATTTTCAGTATAGTTGAGCTTATTATTGACTAGAGTCATGCTCTCCAGCCTGCGGAGGCAGAGCAGATGCTGCGCTCACAACTCGACAAGAGATGAAGGGATCCCTGCCCTCAGTCTAGGATGATGCGCAGGCCGCTACCCGAGGGAGTCGCCGGTTCAGGGTTGGGCACAATCCGCAGCCCACTGCCGGAGGGCCGGATCACTGTGTTGTCAGCATTTACGAAGAAGGTGTTGGATTGGCCGTCCCGCTTATACACTACCACGTCGTTGCGGTTGAACCGGGAGCGACAGATGATGGGGGAGTTGTCGGCAGCAGTAGCCGCACTGCAGCGGTAGCCAGGGGCAGAGACGATCTTGCCTTCTTCATCGATGGAAAAAGGAACTGCAGAGGGCAAGATTGGAGAAAAGACCGGCTGGTCGGGATTGAGGATCACCGAGCCACCTGTGCTGGGTTCTACCACGATCCCTCGCCCGTCGATGACGATCCGCTGCGCTTGGGCGGGAGAGACGGCCAGCGGGCCCAAGAGCAAAGCCAGGCTTAGGCCGAGTTGGAGGGGAAACAACAGCTTCATTGGATATCTCCTTTGGCCCAGGACCATAACAGCTTCCAGGGATCCGCCAACGATCCTTGCAGGGGATGGATCCCTGGCTCAACTTAACTTGATCTTGATCTTGACTTGATCTTGATCTTGGCCCAGATGTCGGGCCGAACCCAGGGCGGAAGCCGTCACCTCTGTTGCCAAGATGGGCACTTTGCCGTCGGCTCGACTACCACAGCCCCGAGCGGCCCAACGCCAGCCCGACCACCAACATGCCCAACACCAAAAAGGGCTGCGCGCTGGCTTGGTATTTCACATCGTTGTTCAAAGGATCCCGCAGCAGGTACATATCTTGGAAGGTTATTTGCGGGATGATCAGCAGCACCAAAAGGGCCGCGTAACGTTTTAGGCCCGCCCCCAGCAAAAACGAGGCCATGCCGAACTGGAACAGGTCGATCATCAGCACCGAGATCCAAGCGGCCCCCATCGCCCCAAACATCACCGGCAAAGAGGCCAAGCCAAACTGCCTGTCCCCTTCGATGCTTTTGAAATCGTTGACCACGGCAATCCCCAGCCCGGCCAAGCTGTAGATCAGCGTCAGGATGCAGACCGTCCAGTTTAGCTCGCCGAACAAGGCGTGGCCTGTCCACCAGGGCAGGGCGATGTAGCTGGCACCAAGGGCATAGTTGCCCAGCCAGCCGTTGCGCTTGAGCTTCAGGGGGGGCGCCGAGTAAATGTAGGCAATCAGGGCTCCCGCCAAGGCAATGCAGGTGATCACCGGGAAGTCATGGCCCGTGTACCAGTCCAGAGCGTAGGCCAAGCCCAACCCCAAGATCAGCAGCACCCAGATCTGGATAACCACCCGCTGCAGAGAGATGGCCCCCGAAGGGATCGGGCGGTAGGGCTCGTTGATGGCGTCGATCTCGCGGTCGTAGTATTCGTTCACCGTTTGGGTATAGCCCGTCATCAGGGGGCCCGCCAGAATCATGCCCACCAAAATGAGGGCCACATTCTCCCAAGTCCAGGTGAAGTGACCCGAGGAAGCCGCTCCTGGAATCAGACCCCACACCAAAGGGATCCAGGTGACAGGCTTCATCAGTTGCAAGTGCAACTGCCAAATGGAGCGAGACTCCACCTCTGCTCCTTTCATGCCCAGCAGTTGACGGACACGCTGCGCATTCGACCCGCCGGTGCCAGGGGATCCCTTGCCGGGATCCGAGTCTGGGGCGGCTTCTTCTGAAGCAGCTCCTTCTGCTATGCTGGGCTCTGCAGCAAAGGCCATCTCAGCCGCCATTTCCGGCGAGGAGGGATCTTGAGGGATCTTTTCGCTCATGGTGGGATGCGCAATCAAACTGCAATAACGGGGATAACCACCCCCATTCTGAGACATCGTGACATACTCCTGCACTCATGCTGATGCAAAGCGCTCCGCGCCGCTAAAGCGAAAGAGTACGAGCTTCAAGGACTCCGTCCCGCTGACGCGAACAGTGACTCCTGTTAAGGACATTTCCTGAGCTTTAAGAACGGGATGCCCCACCGCTCTGTGTTTACCATAGCAAGGGTTTCCGCCTTTCATCCTGACCCTCATGCTGATACATAGAGGGCGTCGCTTCTCGGCGGTCTAGGTAAACTACCCGACCCTGACTGCTTCGCAGTACAGGGCGGGCTTTCGGCAGCCCTGCAGTTGGCAAGCCAACCACGGACCTCTAGGCTGGTTTACGGCAGCCCCAAGTTTGGCAATCATGTTGGCCCCATTCCAGTCCGCATCCCCTTCCCATCCACAGTGCCCACACTTGAACTGCTTCCCACTGCGATAGGATTGCGCAGGGTCGGGATGAATGTGCAAACACCGGTGGCAGGTCTGCGACGTGTAGGCAGGCGGAACCAGTACTACAGGTACTCCGGCGATGGCAGCCTTGTAGACCACAAACATCCTAAGCTGGTAGAACGCCCAGTTATTGGTTCTGCGCCGCTCAGCTTTGCTGCGTGGCTGTTGATTGACTCTTTCCCGAATCCCTGTCAAGTCTTCCAGGGCAATAGCGCTGTTTGTGGTCTTTGCCCTAGAGACAATAGCTTTGGAGATGCGATGATTGACCCACGTTTGAAAGCGCCTCTCCTTGCCAGACAGCCGTTGCAGCAGTTCTCTGCATCTGCGCCGCGAACTGCGTGTGCCCTTACTGGCTTTGCGTTGAAGTACCGCCCTCAACCGGGAGTAGTGGTCTCGGACTTTGTTCAGCTGCTGTCCATTCCAGTTGTCTCCTTCGGAGGTATGTGCAATGTCTCGCCGTCCCAGGTCAACACCAATCACCTTGTCGGTGTTCTGTTGCTTGGGGGGCTCTGCCTCGACACAAATCTGGATGGAGTAGGAGCCGTCCTTCCGCTGGACTAGGGTGGCCGATTTGGGGTTAGAGCCAGCCAGCATTCCCCTCTGGTAGTTACCAATGGCTAGCTCAAAGCGTTCTCTCCCTTCAACCGTGGTCAGTGACACCGTCCAGTCTTTCTCGCGGAATGAAAAGATACGTGCGTCGTAGGTAACGAACCTACGCTTGAACTCTTTAACCGGACGGTTGCGCTGTCTCGCCACTTTGCGAGCGCCTGCCACCCGTCTGCACACCTGTTGAGCCAAGTTACTGGACAAGCCGAACCGGGCTCGAATCTCGTAGTAGCAAAGGGATTGGAGTTTGACTGCGTTGACTACTTTTTCTGGTGTGTTTTGGTTGACCCAGTTCAACGCCTGCACAAAGGCATCCATTGTCGCGTCCAATTTGGCGGCTTGCGACTGGGACACCTTGAGCTTGCAGGAGACCGTCAGGACTTGGGTCATGGTTCTATCATAACTTCCGCATTCCTCCCGACACTGACCCTACGGGTACAGTGCGGGGCTCCTGCGATTTCTAGCTGACTGAGCTACACCGAGCATGTGGCTTATACCGCAGCACCGTGGGGGACGCCAAAGCGCTTCGCGCCGCCAAGGCGAACGCACCAGCTACTGGGATGTGGAAACACCCCAGATACTTCTACTTCACCTTCAGCACTGCACCTTTCTATAAATGGGTGGAGCGATACTCACATCCTATCAGGAGACGGTAGCTTATCCCTAGGCATAAATGCCGGGGCCTGAGCCGCCGAGTTTTCGGTCAGCTCGCAGTTCCGGGCCGTCTACACAATCTGTGCCGTCACGAATAGGCGCTGATGCTCGGCTGGGATCCGCTCTTTCTCTTGGGCCGGGATCACCAGGGGAGGTTGCCGAGTGTAGTTGACAGGATCCCGAAACCAAGCGCGGCTGTAGGTGTTGTAGAGAAGGGGACGGGGAGCGGGCGAGCGATTGGCCCGACCCAGGTGAATCAGGCGGTAGTCAAACAGGAGGCAGGATCCCTTGGCCAAGGGTGGATCGACAAAGGGCATCTGCTGGGCCAGCTCGGTATAGTGGGCATCGAAGACCGCATGGCTGCCGGGCCAGAGACGGGTCATGCCGTTCTCTTCGTTGACCTCCACCAGAGGAATAAGCAAATTCAGGGCATAGCAAGGAATGATCGCATCCAAGGTCTCGTCGCCAAACAGATGAGACAGATCCCGGTGAACTTGTTGATCGGCGGATCCCGGCAGAGAGACCACCGCCCCCAGCCCGCTCAAGATCAACTCCGGCCCCAAAATCCGCTTCAGGATGGGCAAGATCAGAGGATGGGCATAGATGAGGGGATCGTTGAAGGGGCCCTCCAGGCGAACCGTTACCATCACCCGTCTATTGCCCACTAACAGGGCATCGGCGTGGTGCTCGTGGGTGCAGTAGCGGCTGTAGGTGGCCAGAAAGCTGCTGTGCAACTTGTCGATGAGCTCGGGGGGAAAGATCTCCGGCAACACCAGATAGCCCTCTGTGGAAAACAGTTCAAAAGCCTGCTCTACGGTCTCTGGATCCGGCTGCTGGAGCTCCTGTAAGGACTCCGTCCCGCTGACGCGAACCGCAGGGCTGAAGCGCAACTGGGCCAACATGGGCTATGTCTCCTGCAAACTGGCCACAGCCATTAACATGCCCCGCGCTTTGTTCAGACATTCTTGATATTCCCGCTCCGGATCCGAGTCGGCTACAATACCTGCCCCGGCCTGCAAGCTCACCTGGCCCTGATGAACCAGCAGAGTGCGGATGGTGATGGCGGTGTTCAGTTGGCCGGAAAAGTCGTAGTAGCCATAGGCGCCGGCATAGGGCCCGCGGCGGCATCCTTCCAGCTCATGAATAATCTGCATGGCGCGGATTTTGGGGGCGCCGGTAACAGTGCCGGCAGGGAAGGTGGCCCGCAGCAGATCCCAGGCGCTGTACTGGGGATCCAGCCGCCCCACCACGTTGCTGACGATGTGCATCACATGGCTGTAGCGCTCGATCTGCATCAGGTCGTCCACCTGCACAGATCCCAGTTGGCAGACCCGTCCCAGGTCATTGCGGGCCAGATCCACCAGCATCACATGTTCGGCCCGTTCTTTCGGATCTGCCAACAGCTCTTGCTCCAGCTGCCGGTCTTCCTGAGGGGTGGTGCCACGGGGGCGGGTGCCGGCAATGGGGCGCACGGTGGCGATGCGGTCTTCTCCCACCCGGCTGAGTTTGACCATCACCTCTGGGCTGGAGCCGATGAGGCAGAGATTCCCAAACTGCAAAAACGCCATATAAGGGGAAGGGTTAATCAGCCGCAACGAGCGGTAGAGGCAAAAGGGATCCCCGGCAAGGGAGATGGTAAACCGCTGCGAGAGCACCACCTGGAAGATATCTCCGGCGCGGATGTAGTCCTTAGCCCGTTCCACCGCTTGGCAGTAGGCCGGGCGGCTCAGGGTGCTGGGGGGGATTTGTTCGCGCCAGCGGGACGGAGTCCTTTCCGACAGGTGGGGCTTCCAGTTGAGGTGCAGATGGGCCAGGGAAAGAGGAGCGCTGAGCTGCTGCATCAGCTTTTCCACCCGCCGGCAGGCTTGGGCATAGGCTTCCTCGGCAGCGTGGTGACGGGTGTCGGCGAAGGCCACCACCCAGATCTTGCGCTTTACCTGGTCAAAGAGCAAAATGCTGTCCACCTGCATCAAAACGGCATCAGGGGGATCCCCCGGCTGCAGGGGGTGGATGGGCACCTTGGGCTCAATCCAGCGAATCAGCTCGTAGCCCCAGTAGCCAAATAGCCCGCCAATGCTGCTGGGCAGTTCCGACAAATGCACCGGCTCATAAGGCTGCAAACAGCGGGCCAAAATTGCGAAGGGATCCCCTTGGTGGTGCTCCTGTCGGCCATCGCGGTAGCGCTGTAGGGCTTGATCTCCCCGTATTTCCAAAACCCACAGGGGATCGCAGCCCAGGAAGCTGTAGCGGGCTACCTGCTCCCCCCCCTCCACCGACTCCAGGAGAAAGTTGTAGGGCTGGCCGGCACAGACCCGATACCAGGCAGAAACCGGCGTTTCCAAATCCGCCACCCATTCCTGGTACACCGGGATAAAGTTGCCCTGCTTGGTGAGGGCAAGAAACTCCTTCAAGGGAGGGTAAATCATGGCCTGCAACTTTTGTGCTTTTCCTGACTCTACCCCAGACACGGGATCCCAAGGGCGTGTGGATCCCTCTGGATTGCCCGGTTGCAATAGCGCCGAAAACCATTAAGCTGAGAGCGGCTCTACTCTCGGGATCCCTTGCCATGCAAAACCCATCTCAGGTGATTCGTGAGCGCCTGCGCTATCAAGGCCACAAATACACCTTCGTCAGCCAGCGTTTGCGTTTTCCCAACGGCAAAGAGGGGGAGCGGGAGTACCTCATCCATCCCGGGGGGGTGGTGGCCGTGCCTGTAACTGCAGCAGGCAAGTTCGTCTGCATTCGTCAATATCGCTTTGCGGTCGCCTCCTATCTTTACGAATTCCCGGCAGGCACAGTCGAGCCAGGGGAGCATCCCGACGACACCATTCGCCGCGAGCTGGAAGAAGAAACGGGCCTGCGTGCCCATCGCTGGGATCCCCTTGGCCAATTTTATTTGTGCCCCGGCTATTCCAGCGAGATTATGTATGCCTATTTGGCGCGGGAGCTGGAAGTGCTGGATTCCCCTCCCGATAAGGATGAGGATGAAGATATTACCGTAGTGGAGTTTTCTGCTTCTGAGCTTACAGAAATGGCCCGTTTGGGAATGGATTTGGACAGCAAGTCCATTGCCTGCTTTTGGCGGGCCCAATTGTTTTTGGCTGCCGAAAAATAGAGCCCTCCGTCGGGGGGGGCTGCCCCTTGCTCCTGGGGGATCCCTTTCAAATTGGCGGGGCGTCGTTCCAAGCCGACTTTGGCGGTTACAGGCGAATCTTGGGGCCTTTTGCGAGAATTCGGTAGTCCACTGGAACCGTCTATGGCCATCTAGGGGAGATCTAAGGTGAGCTCCACGTTGAGTTCAACACAAAGGGATCCCTTGGTTTACTGGAGGAGCCTTGCTGTCTCTTAGAATTTTAGGGGCGAGGAGTGAGGAAATATGCGGAAGCTGTTGTGTTCCTGTGGTCGAATAGCCTGGGGAGTGGCCTTGGCTACCACTCTACCGGTTGCTGCTGTTCCTGCCTATCCCCAGCCCGTGCTTCCGCTGCTGCCAGTTCCTTCTGAGGGCGGCGCTGCTCGAGGTGGGGTCGTGGCTTTATTCAATCAATCCATCTGGTGGGATTTCATTCGCGGCAATCGTGGCGAAAACCTACGCCTGTTCCCGGCCAGCCTAACTTCCCCATCTCGCCAGGATGTGGTGGCCGTGTTTCAGATTCAGCGGCAGCCCACCGTGGAGCCGGTGGTGCGCGTTCTCAGCTTCGAGCACCAGGGGGGGTATAGCTTTCGTCTACTCCACACAGCTGAGCCGATCCCAGGACGGTTGGTGGAGGCTCACCTGCGCACGGACATTACCTCCAGCCCACAGCCCAAGTTGGTGCTCCTCACCGAGCGAGGGGGCATCAGCCTGCTGCGCTCTGTCTTGGTCTTGGAACACCGGCCTGAGGGACTTGTGCCACTGCTGAGCGTGACGGATCTGAGCAATGCCAGCCTGCGGGTCAGCCCGCAAGGGATCCTGGTCATCTCAAGCCCGCCCGGTGCCAGCCGTGACTTGAGGGCTACCCTCTACCAATGGGAGGGGGATGGCTTTGTCCGTCGAGATCTATAAATCCATCATCTGTTGTGACTGTTGTGAATCTGCCTGTCAATATCCATCTTTGTCAGCGAGGTCTCGCGCGGAGCGGATGTCCGTCTCGGCTATCGCTGCCCTTGCCAGCAAGCTCCCAAACTGGGGGCTTGTCCCACCTGCCAAAGGAACAGGCTTTCGGCCCCAAGGGGGTGAATACTCCAGGGATCCAGGCCAGACCCAAACCACCCGTAGGGATCGACGGCAGCTGGTTGGCCCGAGTTGGTGTTGTCGAAGCGACGTACCTCGAAATGGAGATGGGGCCCGCTGGCACAGCCGCTATCTCCCGATAGGCCGATGATTTCTCCTGGGGCCACCACTTGCCCCTCCTGCACCCCAACTTGGCTGAGGTGGGCGTAGAGGGTTTCCCAGCGGGGAAGGGTTCTTCTGTCTGCTCTCTCCCCATCGGAGAATTCTGGCTCGTGCAAAAGGCGCACCCGCAACCCCCTGACCAGCCGGCCCAAGCTGGGGCAAAAAAACTCCGGCTCCTCGCGGGCCAAGGTGACCCGACCGGCGGCAGCGGCCAGGATCGGGGTGCCCACCGGCATCTCCCAGTCATAACCGGCATGGCCATCGCTTTTGCCACACGGGTGCAGCGGGCCAGGGATCCAAACCTGGCCTTGCCCACTCACAAACCGTCCGTTGCCATCCCTCTCCCCCAAAGGCAAGTCATGGTCGAAGAGGTTGGTGACGGGAAATTCTCCAACAAAGGGCTTGTGCAAAAACGGCCACTGGGGCGGCGGCGGATCCCCATAAGCAGAACGATATTTTTCCAGCTCCAGCCGATAGTCTTCCAGATCCTGACGCTGGGCGGGATCTTCCGTGTGCTCTCGTAAGAGATCCACCAGCTGCAGGGCCTGAAGCCAGTCCTGGCGCTCCACAGCACGAGCCAACTGGGCGTACACCCCCACCCGGGATCCCTGCGGCGAAGACGGGGAGGAGACCTGAGGAAAAACGGGCGAGATGTTTACGAATTGATACAATAGACAGCAAAATATCAGCAGTGTCACCGTTAGCGGTGGTGACATCCCTGCCCAGAGGGCCATCCCAAGTAGGCCGGCCTGCAAGCAAGCGGGCTTGTTCTTGGCTTCGGGCTCTCTCTTGGGGCCATCCGCTTTTTCCCTCAGCCGCCGTATGGGTTGCAAGGAGACAGAGCGGCTTCGCTTAACCACTCTTCGGGAGTTTCTCATGCGTTGGTTCTCGTCCTCTGGTGTTCTCGTCAGCCTGCCTTTCCAGTCTTCTGTTGGGCGAAGTGTTCTGCCCCTGTCTGGCTCGATTTGGCAGCGGCTGGAGGCCTTAGCTCTGGGTTTGCACATTCTGTCTTTGCTTTTTGGGTTGGCAGGGTTGCTCTGGGTTGTACCCCATCCTGAGTGGGTGGCCAGTTTGCCCCCCATTGGCATTCAAGCTTTCTCCTTGAGCATGGGCAATGGCGGCGTGGCCTACATGGTGTTCGGTGCGCTGGCGGCAGCTCTGATGGGATCCCGGCTGTTGGGGATGCGGCGCCTGTTGATGTTTTTGATCCCGGCGGTGGGCATTTCCTTGGGCAGTGAGCTGTTGGGTACCAGCACTGGGATCCCCTTTGGCAACTATGGCTACCTGAGTGGGCTGGGCTATAAGATTGCCGGGTTGGTGCCTTTTACCATCCCTCTGTCTTGGTTTTATGTGGGGTTGTCGTCCTATTTGTTGGCGCGTGTGGCTCTGCAAACCCAGCGCCACTGGTTGATCCACTTCGAGGCCATCATGTTGGGGGCCCTGCTGCTCACCGCCTGGGACTTCGTGCTGGATCCGGCCATGACCCGCGGCTCGATCCCGTTTTGGACGTGGTTTCAGCCGGGGCCCTTCTTCGGTATGCCGCTGCAAAACTTCGGTGGTTGGATGCTGACCGGGGCTGCCTTCATGACGGTGGCCAATCTGCTGTGGGGCGAGGATCAACCCATCCTTGACCGCCGCCAGTTGGTGGGGCCGCTGGTGCTCTATGTAGCTAATTTTGCTTTTGCCCTGTTGATGAGCCTGGGCTCCGGCATTGTTGCGCCGGCGGGGCTGGGCCTGTTGTTGGGGTTGGGGCCCGCTTTGGGGTTGTGGTGGAGTGCAAAGACCCCATCCCGCTATTGCGAAAGGACTCCGTCCCGCTATCGCGACCAGCCTGTGCCGTCTTCCCATCCTGAACAGGACTCCATCCCGCCATTGCAAGCGGTCGAGGGAGAGGCAGGTCAAGCCTGGGATACTTTGGAGGATCCCGGTTGGGTTGGCGCGAAGTAAGCCGGCCCTAACCTTTCCTCGGCGAGATCCCCCAGTTGTCCAGGCCATGAACTTCTGCAGCGACAATGTCACAGGCGCCTGTCCTGAGGTGATGGAAGCCCTGTTGGCCCTCAAGGGATCCGCCATGCCCTATGGAGGGGACGAATGCACAGCGCAGGTGCAAAGGCTGTTTGCCGAGATCTTCGAGCATGAAGTGGCAGTGTTTCCGGTGGCAACAGGATCTGCTGCCAATGCCCTGGCCCTTTCGGTGCTCACCCCGCCCTACGGGGCCATTTATTGCCATCCCGAAGCTCATATCAATCTGGACGAATGTGGAGCGCCGGAGCTGTTTACAGGTGGGGCCAAGTTGGTGGGGATCCCCGGAGAGCAAGGCCGTATCGACTGGGGCAACTTAAAAGCAGCCCTGGAGCGGGCGGGGTTTGGGGTGGTTCATCACGTGCAGCCTGCCTGCCTCAGCCTGACGCAAGCCACTGAGGCCGGCACCCTCTACTCCTTGGAGCAGCTTGGATCCCTGGCGGATTTGGCCCATCACTTTGGCCTTAAGGTGCATATGGATGGGGCCCGCTTTGCCAATGCCCTGGTTGGTTTGGGTTGCACCCCTGCCGAGATGACCTGGAAAGCGGGGGTGGATGTGCTGTCCTTTGGGGCCACCAAAAATGGAGCCTGGGCTGCGGAAGCGGTGGTGTTTTTTCATCCAGATCAGGTGGGCGATTTTGAGTTTCGCCGCAAGCGCAGTGGCCATCTGCTCTCGAAGATGCGCTTTTTGTCTGCCCAATTGCAGGCCTATCTCCAGGATGGGGTGTGGCTGCGCAATGCCCGCCATGCCAACGCAATGGCCCAACGGTTGGCTCAGGGACTGGGATCCCTGCCGGGAGCCAGGTTGGTATATCCCACCGAGGCCAATGAGGTTTTTATCGAGCTGCCGGAGCCGGTTCTCCAGGCCCTAGAGGGAGCGGGGTTTCGGTTTTACCGCTGGCTGGGGGAAGGTCACCACTTAATCCGCCTGGTGACGGCTTTTAACACTTTGCCCGCAGATGTCGAGCGCTTCTGCCAGGTGGCCCAGCAAGCCAGCCGTTTGCAATAGGCGGACGGAGTCCTTGCAACTGACCGGGGATCCCCCTGGCCAAAGGCCTGAGCATCCCAAGGGATCCCTGAAGGCTGTTCATCGGCTCGTCAATCCTTAAAGTGGGTGCTGTCGCGACCGGGCTTTTTCTCCAGGCAGGGCGAGGCGGAAGTCGATCCCGTTTTCTTCGAGTTGTCCCGTAGCAAACCGATCAGCAGGCAGGCCACCCCGAGGTTGATGGCCACATCCGCCACGTTGAATACCGGAAAGCGAATCCAGATCAAATTGAAAAAGTCCACCACATAGCCGTTGACGAAGCGGTCGATGCCGTTCCCCACCGCTCCTGCCCACACCAAGCCATAGCCCGCCTGTTCCCAACGGCTCAGGATCCCGCCGCGAATGGCCAGCAGCGCCAACGCCAGCGCCACCCCCAGCGAGATCCACTTCAAGAGCTCTGCCGAATCTTCAAACAGGCTCCAAGCAGCGCCGGTATTCTCCACGTAGGTGAGGTGAAACACCCCTGGCCACAGCTCAATCTCTGGCCCCGGCAGCAGCCGTTCCACTGCCCAGTGCTTGGTCGCCTGATCCAAGATCACCCCCAGGATCCCGGCCAGCCAAAAGCCTTTGTTTTTCATGTCGTCTTGGCCTCAATCACGTCCACCGGCAAGAGCGCCCCGATGAGCACTTTTCCCATCCTGACATGCCGCTCTTCTGCCGGCTCATTGCACAGAAGCTCAAGGGCGGAGCTCTGGACTCGAAGTTGGGCCTGTAACGGGATCCAACACCGGTGAGTGGCCTCAGAAGCGATTGGCCGCCTCTGGCTTGAGAGGAGCAGCAAGAAAACCGTCCAGCTTAGGCAACTGGACGGGGATCCCCTGGGGGTGGACAGGATTGGCTACCGACCCTGCTGCTCCAGGGAGCGGCGCAATTCACTGGCCATCTGCATGAACTCTTGCGGGTTGCCCGCCTTGCCGTAGGAAGAGCGATCCTGAACCTTTTTGCCGCTGCCTTGGCGGGTGCGGGTGTTGAGCAAAGCGCTGGCCATTTCCATGAACTTGGCAGGATTTCCCTCGCTGCTGCCCCGCACGAGAGGGGAGCGTCCGGCACGAGTGACAGCCATAGATACCTCAATTTTCACAAATGAAATGCTTGTTACATTTTCTCACAAGGGCTCTGCGATCAACCAGGGCCAGCGTTTCCTTGCTGTTACAGCGACTCCGGCCAATACTTAGGGATCCCTCCAAGTGCAAACCTTGCATGAGGCTGGAAAGAGCCATCAGCGAGTCGTGGTTTTCTCTTGGGTCAAGTGATGGATCAGCCAAATGGGGAGCACCGTCAGGCCGATCACCCCCAGAGCCACCACGCTGATCACCGGGCGCTGCCGAGGCTTGGTGAGCTGGCTAAACACCCAGATCGGCAGGGTTTGCTGCTGGCCAGCGGTGAAGGTGGTGACGATGATTTCATCGAAAGACAGCGCGAACGCGAGCAGGGATCCCGCCAATAGGGCCGAGGCCAGTTCGGGCAGAAGGATGTACCGAAAGGTTTGCAGAGGATTGGCCCCCAAGTCGGCAGAAGCCTCCAGTTGAGAGCGTCCCATGCGGCGAAACCGGGCCAGCACGTTGTTGTACACCACCACCAGACAAAAGGTGGCATGGCCGATGACAATCGTCCAAAAGGTAAACTACCCGACTCCGACCGCTAAAGCGGTACGGAGCGGGCTTTCAGTAGCCCTGAGCCTGCTCTGCTCTACCAGAGAACAAAACAGGCCCGAACCTCTAGGCTGGTTTACGACAGCCCCCAAAAGCGCAATCACATTCGCACCATTCAAATCCGCATCCCCTTCCCATCCACAGTGCCCACACTTGAACGACTTGCCACTGCGGTAGGACTTGCCCTGCTCAGGGTGGATGTGTAAGCACCGGTGACAGGTCTGCGACGTGTAGGCAGGCGGAACAAGAATCAGAGAAACCCCTGCAACCCTCGCCTTGTATTCCAGAAACTGGCGTAGTTGGTAGAACGCCCAACTGTTGGCCCTGCGCCGCTCGGCTTTGCTGCGGGGTTGTTGATTGACTCTTTTCCGGATCCCTGTCAGGTCTTCCAGAGCAATAGCGCTGTTTGTCGCCTTTGCCCTAGAGACAATAGCTTTGGAGATGCGATGATTGACCCACGTTTTTGCTACGCAACGCTGACGCGACTGAAAGCGTCTCTCCTTGCCAGACAGCCGTTGCAACAGTTGACGGCATCTGCGCCGCGAACTGCGGGTGCCCTTACTGGCTTTGCGTTGGAGTGCCGCCCTCAACCGGGAGTAGTGATCTCGGATTCGGTTCAACTGCTGTCCATTCCAGTTATCCCCCTCTGACGTATGGGCAATATCCGTCCTTCCCAAATCCACGCCCAGCACTCTATCCGTGCGTTGCGGTGGGGATGGCTCCGCTTCCACACAGATTTGAATGAAGTAGGAACCGTCTTTGCGCTTGACCAGAGTGGCAGATTTGGGATTGGAGCCCGCCAACTGTTCTCTCTGGTAACGGCCAATCGCCAGCTCAAAGCGCTCTCGACCCTCCACCGTGGTCAGCGACACCGTCCAGTCTTTCTCGCGGAACGAAAAGATACGAGCGTCGTAGGTAGCGAAGCCCCCTTTGAACGCTTTGACGGGGCGGTTTTTCTGTTGGGCAACTTTACGGGCGCCGGCCAGCCGCCTGCAGACCTGCTGAGCCAAGTTACTGGATAAGCCGAACCGGGCACGGATTTCGCGGTAGCACAGAGACTGGAGCTTAACGGCGTTGGCGACTTTCTCCGGCGTGTTCTGGTTGACCCAGTTCAAGGCTTGGCCAAAAGCCTCCAAAGTCGCGTCCAATTTGGCGGCTTGCGACTGGGACGCCTTGAGCTTGCAGGATACGGTCAGGACTTGGGTCATGGTTCTATCATAACTTCCGCATTCCTCCCGACACTGACCCTACGGGTACAGTGCGGGGCTCCTGCGATTTCTAGCTGAAAGGGATATGCAGCAAATGGATCGCCGAGCGCAAGGCGATCCCGGAGACAATGCCCGGCAAGGCGATGGGCAGCAACACCAAAAACGAGATCGTCTCGCGGCCAAAAAATCGGCTACGATAGACAGCCGCTGCCGCCAGGGATCCCAGCACCACCGCCACTCCGGTAGCCAGCACAGCCACCCGCAAAGACAAAAACAAGGCCCGCCAAATATCGGCCCGCCCCCAGGCCACGGCAAACCAATGCCAGGTCAGCCCCGGCAAAGGGAAGCGCAAGGTCGCCTCATCGGGGCTGAAGGCGTAAAGGACGATCACCAGCAGAGGAAGATGGAGAAAGAGCAGCACCCCCAGCGAGAACAGGATCCAAAGCCATTGGCCGATGGGAAAAGGGCGAATCGGCATGGATGAGGGAGAATACAGAGCTGGATGGGGAACAGTCTACAGGTAGAGAAATGGTCTGTGAAATAGCCTTGTAGGGAAGCAGCCTTTGGCAAGGACTTTAGATTGCTTGGCCGACTTTGGAGCTCCAGTCGAGCAGAGCATCCCAAACCCAGATTAAACTCGCAGCATGATCGCGTTTTTAAGCGGCCACCTTGTGGCCATCGAATGGGGAGAGCGCAGCAGCCTCACCGTTGAGGTGCAGGGGATCGGCTATCGCGTCAAGGCCCCAGGACGTTTTCTCAAGCAACTGCCTGCAGTGGGGGAGCCCGTCCGGGTGTTCACCCATTTGGTGGTGCGAGAGACTGAGCTGGTGTTGTACGGGTTTGGCTCGCCAGCTGAGCGGGACTTGTTTGTGGAACTCATCAAAGTCTCGGGGGTGGGGCCGGCTTTGGGCTTGGCCCTGCTGAATACCTTCGGCCTGCCGGAGCTGGTGCAGGCGGTGGTGACCGAAAACGTGCGCCTGCTCTCCCTCACGCCGGGGGTAGGCCATAAAACGGCCCAACGGCTGGCCCTGGAGCTGAAAACCAAGCTGGCCCACTGGCGACAGGGGGTGGGAGTTGCGGATCAACCCTTGGCCGGAGGGCCGCCCATGCCCATCCGAGAAGAGGTGGAAATGGCCTTACTGGCCCTGGGCTACAGCACTCAGGAAATTCAGGCTGCCCTGCAAGCTCTGCCCACTCACCCCCGCCCAACGGAAGACTGGCTGCGGGATGCCATCACCTACCTGAGCCAGCAGCCATGAAGCACCGCCGCATTGCCATTCTGGGTGGAACCTTCAACCCTGTGCACCATGGCCACTTGATCATGGCAGAACAAGCTCTTTGGCAGTTTGACCTGGATCAGGTGCTGTGGATGCCCGCCGGGGATCCCCCCCACAAGCCTCTGGCCCCTGGCGCCAGCAAAGCCGACCGCTTGGCGATGGTCAAGCTGGCCATTGCCGACCACGAGCGCTTCGCCTGCTCAGAGCTGGAGATCCGCCGTCCGGGGCGCTCCTACACCATCGAGACACTGCGCACCCTCATCCAGGAGCAACCCAATACCCAGTGGTACTGGATCATCGGCGTGGATGCTCTGCGGGACCTGCCCCAGTGGTATCAAGCGGAAGAACTGGCCCGCCTCTGCCATTGGATTGTTGCCCCACGGGTGGATGCCGGCGATGCCGCCCAGGTGCTGCAGGCGGTGGCCGCAAAGCTGCCCATCCAAGCCCAAATCCTGGAAGCCCCTACCCTGACGCTCTCTTCCACCTACCTGCGACAGCAAATCCAAAAGGGAGGGTCTATCCGCTACCTGGTGCCCCCTGCTGTGGAGCACTATATCCGTCAGCACCGCCTCTATCTGCAGCCCTAAAGGAAAAAAGGGGGCGGATCCCCCCTCTAGAGTCACCAAACAGCTTAAGACCTGCCATACGCCACAGCCTCTCCCCGGAAGAGGGAAAGGCTGGAACTGGGTTGGGAAGTAAACTGCTTTTCTGGTACTCTGGAATACTTGTGCTCTGTGGGCAGTTGAGAGTGGGGTTGCGGCCAGGTGCCCCCATCAGTAGGCTAAGCCCATGCTGCGGGTGGTTTCGGGGCCAAGGTAGACTCGGATGCTCAGAAAATCGGTGGGACAAGCGGTTTCACAGCGTTTGCAGCCAACGCAGTCTTCGGTGCGGGGAGCGGCAGCGATCATGCCAGCCTTGTTGTTCCCCTTCCAGGGCACCATCTCCAACACGTCGGTGGGACAAGCCCGCACACACTGAGTGCAGCCGATGCAGGTGTCGTAGATCTTGACCGAGTGAGCCATTAGCGTTCTCCAGTCGAGCAGGTTGAAACGTTAAAAAGAGGTTTACCGAATCCGCAGGGCAGCAGCATCGCTGCGCAAGTGCCCTCAGTGTACAGTAGTCCTGGGAAGCCTCCAAAATCTCCGATCCAAATGTTCAAACAAATTTACATCCGGTGGGGTCGTCCTCTGAGCTGATGGGAAGGTTGCTAGGGTTGGGCTAGGATCGGCCTGAAGATCACAGGACAAGGGATCCTGAACATGGGGCGTTCGGTGCAAGATTGGCGAAGGCAAACTCAGGGCAATCTGCGTCGTCTGGGGCCAATTTTGCTGGAGATCTTCGAGGAAAACGTCCCTCGCCTACGCCGCTGGGATCAGCAGCTCACCGATTGGGTGCGCAGCCGCCGCTGGGGGGTGGATCCGTCTCTGCCCAAGGTGGCTATCTATGTCCTGGGCGCAGTGGTGATCCTGGCGATCCCACTTCTCACGTTTGTGGCTTTGGGGGCCTTTCTGACCTTTCTGGGTGTCCAAATTGTCCAAAAGTGGTCACAAGGGGATCCCGCTCGCCAAACTCAGCGCCGCTATCTGCGCAGTGCTGACGCGGATGATGATGACTTTGATCTGGATTGAGAAAGGGGCTGCGGGGAATGGGCGGGCTAACTGTCCGCCGACCGTTGGGGCTCCTGGGAGTCTTGCTGCATGCCCAAGCGTTGTTTGACCTGTCTGATCACCTTCTGGTGAGAGCGGTTTTCCAGCCTGTTCAGGCCGATGGCGCCGGCCAGGATCCCCAACTGCAAGGCCAAGCTGGGCAAGGTGGTGTTCAAGTCCCGTCCCGCCAGGGCTCGAAAGAAAAACACAAGCGCCCCGATGGTAGCCGAGAACCCCACCGCCAAGTAGATGAAGCGCCGCAAGCTGCGGTAGGGAGCGGCCAGCTCCGTCAACAGCCTCACCTGCTCTGCTGAAGAGGGATCCCGGCGTTGCGACAGGGGCGATCTTGGCTTGGGATCGGAGTCTGCCATTGGCTACACCTCCTCAGGCAACAAGAGGGGCTCCCGACCGGAAACCCCCGCCAAAACGGCTTCGGCAGCGCGGCAGGCGGCCAGAATATCTCGCTCTTCCCCTCCCAAGTACACGCGGCCAAAGCTACCGAAAGGCATCACTTCTAGGATGTTGATCTGGGCAGATTTTTCTGCCTCGTTGGCAGCCAGGGGGGCATAGCCTGCCGGTTGCACCTCCAGGATGTAGAGGGTTTGGCCAGCCAGGAGCATTTGGCCACGGCGGGAACGGTTAATCAACTGGGTTTGGTGGGGATCGATGTTGCGGATGATCTGGCTGGAGATGATGCGGGGCTTGAGGCGCTCCTGTTCACTCACCCCTAAGGCAGCCAGAATCGCCCGTCCGGCGGTGCGGGTATCCCCTTGGTTGCTGGAGTGTACTTCCAGAAGGCCGTAGAGGCGTTCCACCACCTGCAGCCCCGGCCTCACCGAGGTGGCCTTCAGGGCAATATCCATAACGCGGTTGATCTCGATGCCGGGGGAAATCTCGACCCACAAAGAAGTGTCCCCAGGCAGGGGCAAAAAGCCATAGGCTACTGTGCCCAGATAAGCAGCATACTGGGGTTGCAGCCGATCCAAAAACACGTAACTGCGAAGGTCGATCCCCAAAAAAGTCCTCCCTTTGGGCTCGGTTGGATGGTGAGCTGATGTCGATCTATTCTTTACTATTCTTATTCTTCTCCAGCCTCATCGCAGCTCTTGGGTCCTTGGGCGGGCCGACCAACCTTCCAGCTCTACAGGTCACCCTGAGCCACCACCTTCACCGTTGTCAGGGCTTCCACGTCGATGGGCCCGCGCACGTGCAGCCGCTGGGTAGAAATGCCCAAAGACAGGTCGCGAAACGCTCCCAACGTGGGGATCCCAGCTCCCCGGCCTGCCGAGAGGGGGGAAGTGTTGATGTGGATCAGGGCGGCATCTACTTCCTGGAGAAAGCGCTGGGCCGCCGATTGGCTATCGGTGAGGATCGTCTCCGATTGACGGCAACCATTTTTGTTAATCCAGGCGATCGCCTCCGTCAGGTCGGCAATGGGCTGCAGGCGCAGATGAGGTCGTTCCGTCGAGTCAAAGCCTTGCCCAAGCGGCTGGAGCTGCGGGAACTGTTCCAGAATGGAGGTGGCTGCCTGGATATCGATCCCGTGACCCAGCAAGTCCTCAATCAAGGCGGTCAGATGGTTGGTGGCCCAATCGGTGTGGATCAGCAGCCAGAGGGTGAGAGGCTGATAGATGGGGATCCCTTCTGAGCCGTACTGGGCGAGGGGATCCAACAAAGCCGATTTGACCAAGGGCCAAGGGGCAGTGCGATCCAGATAGATGTGGCCGTAGCCCAAATGGGTAGCCAGAGTCGGCACTTTGCTGGCCTGCAACAGGAACTCCACCCAGCCGGGGCGACCGCAGGGAATCACCAGGTCGAGGTAGCGGGTTTGCTGTAACAACGGCAACAGTGGGGAATCTGCTTGGGGATCCGCCGTTTGGTCTTGGGCGGGCAAGGTTTGAATGGCTCCTTCCGGGATCCCGTGCTCATAAGCCGTCTCTGCCAACAGGTTGACCATAGCCTGGTGAGTTTTCTGGATGGGACCGCTGCTGGCCAAAATCACGCCATTTCCTGTTTTTAGGCACATGCCAATGCCATTTAAGGCAAACTCGGGGTAGATTTCGTAGACCAGAGCAATCAACCCCAACGGGACGCGGTAGCGGCCAATAAACAGGCCATTCTCCTGGCGGTGCCCTTTCTCCAGCTTGCCAATGGGATCCGGCTGCTGGGCCAGGAGAGTCAGCAACTGGGCGGATCGCTGTAGACGCTCGGGGGTGAGCTTCAGGCCGTTGAGGATCCACTCCGGTACGGTTTGCTCGCGGCAACTTTCCAGGTCGAGGGTATTGGCTTCCAGGAGCAGATCGGAGCGCTCCAACAAACACCGCGAGAGAGCCAGCAGGGCCTGGCGCTTGGTTTGGCTGCTCAACCGCTGCATCTGCGGTAGTAAGCGGCGTACCTGTCGCAGAGTGGTACCTAAGTCAAAGTCTGAACCGAAATCTGTCACTTGAACTTCTCCCGCCTAGCCCATTAGAGACAGACCCGCTGCGTTCTCCAGACCACTGCTAACAAGAAATGGTTGGATCCACAAGTGCTGGGGCTGCCAATTCTGGAGACCAGTCGCTGGAGAAAATCTCACTCACCTCAGGGCCGCCGCAGCAGCAGGATCGCGGTTACCATCAACAGCGTCAACAACAAGCCGAGAATCATGAACCAACTGAGCAACTGGGTTTGGTTTGGGAAGAGCACTGCGCCGATGAACCCAACCGCCAAGACAATGCCCAAGCTGAGGGTGAGGCCCAAGAGCGCGGATCCCTGTAGGGTGTTTTCCCGCCGCAACACCCATTGGTAGCCGTTCCAGAACCACATTTTGCGGTAGGGATAGGAAACGGCCAGTTGCTCGATGTACAGGCGGTCGGGGGTGATGGCAAAAATATGCTGGCAACGGCTACACCCGAAGGCTTCGGTTAGGGTGATCAGGCGCAACTGACCTTGGTGGCAGCACGGGCAGGGGTAAATTTTGGTGGGCTCAAGGGTCTGAGCGACACGCGAGGCTGATTTTTGACGGGGAGACTTGCGGGGAGAAGAGAACGCCACAGCTCTCAGCCGGTGAGAAGTTGGGATCCCTCACATCCTATCTTCAGGAAAGCGGAGTCAAGCCACCCAGAGATGGTGGACGTAGCGCCAGGTGAGGATTTGGTTGAGGGCGAGGAAGATCAAAGCTAGAAGCCCGTAGCCCAGCTTCAGGATAGTGCCAAGATAGCCAAGCACCCTTTGGGGGATGAAGCTGAAATCGGTGTGTTTGGCCCAATGTACCAACGCCAACACCTGCAGGATGTGAACCGGCAGACAATAGCGGCTCATGCTTCGCTGGCCCAAGGGGCTCGTACCCGTCAGGGCAATGTAAAACATGGCCCAAGCAGCCAGATGAAATCCCAGCCGCTCCCGCCAACACTGGCTTCTACCTGCCATAACTCCTGCCGCATCCATTAAACCTGTAACAAGCAGGGATCCCAGGGTGGCAGACACAAACAGTTGGCTAAGAGCGTCAGCCCACAGCCCAGGGTCTTTCATCGGTGCAGAAAGAGAGAGTAAGCTTTGCCAGCGTTCGGCGGAAAGGACATATGTGCGAGCTTGGAAAATAGCTTGATAATTGGCTTTCACGCCGGTAAAGTAACGCTGCATTTCCAGGTAGAGATCCCAGCGTCCGAAGCGGAGCTGACAGTAGAGAAAAAAGCCCAGGCCACCCAACAGAGCCAAGCTCGCTGCCATACTCGTCCAAAACCAACGGCGGGCTTGGGTTCTCTCCCCCGCTTTCAGGAGATTCAAAAAAGGGAGCAGCGCCACCGGCAAGCCGACAATCCGAGTAGCACTCATCACCAAGCCGTGGATCCCAGCCAGGAGCATCAGCAGGGGACGGCCCCCGTGAATTGACCAGTAGAGAAAACCCAGTAGGCTGGCCATAAACAAAGATTCGCTGTAGCCCACGACCAGGTAAAAGCTGGTGGGATAAAAGAAGATGAGCAAACTGGCCAAAATTTGCCAGAGGGGGGGAATTTGCCACCTGCGGTAAAACAGGAAAAGGTAAACCCACATCAGCCAGCAAAAGAGCTGGGCAGTTAGGTAAAGCCCCAGTTCAGGGTCAACTCCCACAAGGTGACTGATTGCGGCCACTGCCAGGGGATAGCCGGGGAAAAAAGCCACGTTGCTCTGCTCATAGGCAATCTTATCAAAGCTCACAAACTGGTACCCTCGCCGCACAATGCTGAGATACCAATAGCTATCCCGCTGACTCAGAGCCGCGAAAGCAGAAGCATAGTCACCGCGTTTTGTCCAGAGGTATATCGTTAGCACTTGCAGGATAGTAAGCGCTAAGCCTAGCAAAGCAATCCGAACAGAGAAGCAACCTAAAAGTTTGCGGATCTGCTGCAACAGATGGCTGAGGCGAAGACTCATCGGCACATTGCTCTTTCTCTCGTCAAGACGGCTCCGTCAAGCCACCCAAAGATGTTGGACGTAGCGCCAGGTGAGGATTTGGTTGAGGGCAAAAAAGATGAAAGCCAAAAGACAATACCCCAGCTTCAGGGCACTGCCAAGATATCGCCAAGCCCGTTGGGGGATGAAGCTGAAATCGGTGTGTTTGGCCCAATGCAGCCAGGCCAGCACCTGCACGATGTAAACCGGCAGGCAATAGCGAACCATACTTCGCTGGCCCACCACACTCATTCCTGCTAAGGCAATGTAAAACATCACCCAAGCAGCCAAATGAAACCCCAGCCGCTCCTGCCAGCGCCGACTTTTGCCGGCTGTGGAGCTGATCCCATCTATCAAACCGGTCACCAGTAGGGATCCCAAGGTGAGAGGAACAAACACTTGACTGAGGGAAATTGCCCATATCCCAGCTTCCAAAGCTTCAGAAAAGGAAAACAGGGATCGCCAATGACCAATAGAAAAGAGAGGAGTATAGGTGTGCGCTTGAACAATGGCCAGGTAATTGACAGAGCTGGGGCCAAAGTAGGACTGCATTTCCATGTAGAGATCCCAGCGTCCAAAGCGAAGCTGACAGTAGAGAAAAAAGCCCAGCCCCCCCAGCAAAGCCAGGCTCACTGTCGCCACTGTCCAAAGCCAACGTCGGGATCCTGACCAGAGATTGAGAAGTGGAATCAAGGCTACCGGCAAACCCACAATGCGGGTGGCGCTCATTGCCAAGCCGTGGATCCCGGCCAGGAGCATCAGCAGGGGACGATCCCAATGAATTGACCAGTAGAGAAAACCCAACAAGCTAGCTGTAAACAAAGACTCGCTGTAGCCCACACACAGATAAAAGCTGGTGGGATAAACCAGGATGAGCAAACTTGCCAAAGCCTGCCAGAGCGGGGGAATTTGCCACTTGCAGTAGAACAGGAAAAGGTAAACCCACATCAGCCAGCAAAAGAGCTGGGCGGTGAGGTAAAGCCCTAGTTCAGGGTCAACGCTCAAAAGGCGACTGATTCCAGCCACCGCCAGGGGGTAGCCGGGGAAAAAAGCCACGTTGCTCTGCTCATAGGCAATCTTGTCAAAGCCCACAAACTGATACCCCTGCCGCACGATGCCGAGATACCAATGGCTATCCCACTGAATTAGGCCCTTGAAGATGGAAACATAATTGCTCTCCTCACTCCAGAGGGAGATCATGAAGATCTGCAGCACCGTCAAGGCCAAGCTGGGCAACAAGACTCGCCCTAAAAAAGGGCCAAGATGCTGCCGACCTCGCTGCAACAGATGACTGAGAGGCAAGCTCATCGCTGAACTGTTAAGGGTGAAGATGTCACTTTGATTTCTTCTTGGTAATCGTCATCGGAGTTCACCTGCCAGAGATTGTGACTACCGGGTTGGAGAATGTTTTCAGCCGCCAGTAGGCCCATCAGTAAACTGTGATCTTGGTTGTTGTATTTAAATGAGCCGTAGCGGCCCACCACTTGCAGATTTTCAAACTGGCTGAGATACTCCTGCAAAATAGCCAAATCTTCTTTATAGCTACCGGCATAGATAGGGTAGGTGCGAGGTAGGCGTACCACAAAACCGCTACAGATCTTCTGCTCTTGCAGCAAGCCAATGTGACGCAGCTCTTTCTCAGCCAAAGCCAGCAATTCCTTTTCGTCGGCTTGCCACAGCGGATCCCCAAAGTTGCACCAATACTCACAGCACAAAGGGGTTTGTTCCCAGTTGGGCAGCATAGCCGGAGACCAATTGGCGAAGTTGGTCACCCGCCCCAAAGCCACCGTCGAGTCGTTGATGTACAGCCAGTTATCGGGGAAAAGCTGGGATCCCTGCACAATTAGGTAAACCAAAACCGTGTTGCGAAACCTAAGATTCCGGGCTGCCTGCAACACCTTTGGGGGTGGTAATTCCTGCAGACTTTGCACCAACACCGTTAGAGGAATCGAAGAAATGACGTGAGAGGCAGGAACCCAAGTCTCTTGCTGAGTCTGAAGGTTGCGCAATTGCAGTTCGGCAATTTGGGATCCCTCGTGCCTAAGGGCGACTACCTCTGTATTGAGCAAGACTTTCTGTCCTTCGGCAAGCAAATACTCCTGCATTTTTTCATAGAGCTGCCCGGATCCCAGGCGAGGAAACTGAAACTGATCGATCAGGGATTTCACCGAACCTCGATTCCACCCCAATGCCTTTTGGATGGCTCGCCCAAGGCTGAGACCTTTGATGCGCTGAGCGGCCCAATCGGCACTGATCTCGGTACAAGGGATCCCCCAAAGCTTTTCCGTATATCCTTCAAAGAACATTTGAAAAAGCCGAGTACCGAACTTGCCCTTAACCCAGTCGGCAAAGTTCTGGGGAGCCGGCTGTGGGATTAATTGTGCCCAAAGGTAGGAAAGGACAATGCGAAGACTTTCCCACCAGCCCACTTTCCGTAGAACTTCCCAAGCTTGAATGGGGTACTGAAAATACTTCTTGCGGTAGTAGATGCGGGTAAGCCGCCGAACCGTTACCTGTTCGGATCCCAAAACGTGGTTCCACAGCTCCAGCACGGGCGGAATCTTGGTAAAAAAGCGGTGCGGGCCGTAGTCCAGAATAAACCCTTGGTAGTGGATGCTTTTGGCCAGGCCCCCAACTCTCTCTTCCCGTTCCACCACCACCGCGGGAAAACCGAGCTGGGTTAAGCGGTAGGCAGCCGCCATGCCCGCTGGCCCTGCCCCCAGGATGTAGATGGGATCGCGCACTCTATTCCCTCTCGCAACTACCCCGTGGAGACATTCTAAAGCAGGTCGGGAAAGTCCCCTGCCACCGGACAATTCCCTACAAAGCCCTGGGAAAATGGGCACAGAGGTTAGACTGGTGAGGCTGCGGCTGGAGGCTGGCCTGTGCTGTTAACCAAGGGCTTTGAGGTGGAAATGTACACCGGCACCGCCGCCGGGGAAGTGGTGGGCTTGTCGGATCGCATTTGCCAAGCTTTGCCGGGGTTTGTGCGGGAGCCGGATCGGCGCAACGTGGAGTATATCACCCCCCCTCTCCGCCGCTACGAAGACCTGCTCTGTGCCTTGTTGCGGCCTCGCCTACAGTTGCGGCAATTTTTGCGCCGTCTTGGCCCTTACACCCTTCTGCCAGGGAGCACGCTAGCTTTGGGCGGCAGCGACCACTTCGAGCGGTCGGATCCCGGCAACCCCTACCACGACTACATCGAGCGCACCTATGGCACGCGGGTGGTAACTGCTAGCATTCACATCAATGTCGGCCTGCCGGATACCGAGGCTATCTTCCGGGCTTGCCGACTGTTGCGGGTGGAAGCATCTCTCTACCTGGCCCTGAGCGCTTCCTCTCCTTTTCTGGACGGACGGGTGACGGGATCCCACTCCAGCCGTTGGCAGGTGTTCCCCAAAACGCCGGCTCAGGTGCCCTTCTTCCGGGATCACGCCCACTACATTGCCTGGATCCAGGAGCAGCTAGCCTTGGGCACCATGCAGAATGTGCGCCACCTGTGGGCCTCGGTGCGACCCAACGGCCCGGAGCGGCCCTACCACCTCAACCGCGTGGAGCTGCGCATTTGCGATCTGGTGGGGGATCCGGTGATGGTTCTGGCGATTACCGCCTTGGTGGAAGCCCGTCTCTGGCAGTTGCTGGCCCAGCCGGAAGCGCTGGATCCCTTGCGGGGGCCCTTTACCCCAACAGAGCTGGAGAGCCTTTGCGAAGCCAACGAGCAGGCTGCTGCTCGAGAATCGCTGCAATCTCATTTGGTCGATTGGCGGACAGGCCGGGAACGGGCGGCCCAAGAGTGGATCGAAGAGCTGCTGACCGAAGCTTGGCGTATTGGCCAACCTCAAGGCTTGGGCTGTTTTCTAGCTCCCTTGCAAACCCTGCTCCACCAGGGCAATGAGGCCCAACGCTGGCTGAAGCAAGTCAACCAGGGATCCACACCTGCCCAGGTGTACCAACAGGCCATCCAGGAGCTGGCCGAACAAGACCGAGAGAGCATGACTCTAGTCAATAATAAGCTCAACTATACTGAAAATAATGTATAATATGTTCAGTACGGATTACTACCAGTTGATCTTTCTGTTTACTTTCGAGTCTGCCAACATGGTAGCCAAAGCAAAGCAGAAAATTGGTAGTAAGACGACACGGAAACTGCGCTTTGGGTATTCTACTCAAAGCTTTGCGGGATACCGCCATTCTGTTTGGACTCCGTCCCGCTAACGCGAATGGAAACAAACAGAATGCTATCGCTGCATAGTTGAACAGTGATGTTCAGCAGTGTTCAGCGTAAATGTATCAGGCAGGAAACCCTCTGTCAAGCTGTCGGCTAAGCCTCTGCCCAACGGTGAGCGTTCTCAACCCGGTGCTTTCTACACACTAGCTCGCCGAGCCAACTTATAGTCATTTCAAACTGGATTGAGACACTCCTACTGCTGCCCAAACGCTCCGCGCCGCTTCCGCGACCACCTCCAGTCCTTCTCCCAGAGAGAGAGGAGTTGGGAAGCAATGCAACAGATTTCATTCTTGTTTAAAATGCAATTCCCTAGGCAGGCTCCACCGCTTCTTGTAGGGCTTTGCGGGCAATGCGAGTGACGTAGACGGTAGCGGCTATGGTGGCGATGAGCCCCACGAGGCGAACGACCCATTGGGCGGTTTGAGCCTGAGGATCCAACTCCGCGCCTTCCATGTCGGCCAGGGATCCCGCCAACGAGCCGATGTACACATACATAAAAGTGCCCGGCACGATTCCAGCGGTGCCCAGCAAGTTATCCAGAAAAGAAATTTGGGTCAGCCCCAGGGCGTAGTTGAGCACATTGAAGGGAAACGCAGGCGACAGCCGAATCAGGCCGACTATTTTCCATCCCTCACGTCCCAACGCTCGATCGATGGCCGCAAACTTGGCATTTCCCTCAATCCATTTCGCCACCTGTTCCCGCGCCAAGTAGCGCCCGATTAAAAAAGCCAAGTTGGCTCCAATGGTTGCCCCGATTAGCACGTACACAGTTCCGGCCAGCAACCCGAACACGGCCCCTGCCCCCAAGGTCAGCACCGAGGCTGGTAGAAGCAGCACCGTCGCTACAATGTAAATGGCAATGAAGAGGATTGGCCCCAGCAACCCCAAGCTTTCAATCCAAGCCAGAGCTTCGGCGAGCCAGTCTTGAATAACTCCAAAAAATCCCAATCGATGGGCTGCCCAAAAGATAAAAATGGCCAAGCCCAAGCCGGTAGCAAGCTTAAGCAAAATCCGCTGCTTTTGGGGATTTGTGTTGAGTTGAGGTAGCTCTTCCATTGGCTAAACTCCTACAAAGTTCTTGTGAGGCGAGCTAGGGCAAGCCAGAGTAGACAGCTCTTGGAGTGGGGGAGGTATCTTTACCCGAAAGTCGTGCCGTTCCATCCCCAAAGATAGCCTTTGGCATCGCTGAACTCAATGTAAATCCTCTTCTTGGGGATCCCCAATCGGGCCTCGATGGTGCCACAAAAAAACTCGCTCATGGCCCGGGTTTGTTGGGCGGAAAATTGCCCGATACTCTTGATTTCCACGTAGCAACAGGGATCCCCACTGCCGGCAAAGGTCATCGGGATCCCACCTTCAAAGGCAGTCATCACGTAGGCTTCCGACTTGCCCAACTGTTCCGATAGAGCAGCAGACAGCACCTTGAGCAGTTCCTCTACTGCGGCGATTTCTGGTTGCACAGACGTTTGCAGCTTGATCAAAGGCATGGATCCCTCTCCCTATCAACTTCATCTTGAAATTCATCTTGGCATTCTCAGCCCCGCTCTTCGGCAATCCACCTGTGGTAGCGTAGCGACAGAGTTGGGCAAACCTCTATGGAGCAGACGAAGCCGGCCAAGCCAGAGATCGGCCACCAGCAGGGCCAAATCGGGCCAGGCCCTTGTGCTGTGCAAACTGAGGCTGCCCCTGCTCCTGTCGGCCCTTACAGCCAGGGCGTTACTGCTCTGGGGCCGTTTCTGTTCACCGCCGGACAGGTGGGCCTGGATCCCAAAACCGGCAAACTGGTGGGGGAGGACATTGTTTCTCAAACTCGGCAGGCGTTGCTGAACGTGCAGGCAGTGCTGGAAGCGGGGGGCACCACTCTCGCCAATGTGGTGAAGACAACGGTTTTCCTGGCCGATATGGAGGACTTTGCGGCCATGAACGAGGTTTATCGAGAGTTTTTTGCCACCGATCCGGCTCCGGCCCGCTCTTGCGTGCAGGTGGCTCGCCTGCCCCTCAATGCCCGAGTAGAAATCGAGGTTGTGGCCTGCTACCCACAATCGACCTAAATGTCTCCTGAGTCCGGCTAGCGGAATGGTTTCTGGGTCGGCGCGGATCCCGGCAAATCGGGAACTGGATCGTAGCCCCCTGGGTGCCAGGGATGACAGCGACAGAGGCGACGGAGCCCCAGCCAACCCCCACGTAGGGCACCGTAGCGCCGCACCGCTTCCAAGGTGTACTGGGAGCAGGTGGGGTAGTAGCGACAAGCAGGCGGCAGCCAAGGAGAAATACCCACCTGGTAACCCCGGATCAGGGCAATCAAGCTGCGAGTGAGGGGATCCGATCGTTCAGGCATGGGTCGGAGTCCAAAAAGCGCATCTCTAGGTAACTTGAGGTTAGCTGTTATCCCAGACTGGAGGCGCCTGCAAAGGCGAGCAGGGCCGGTTCCCAGCCCCAGACCATACGGTTACAATCAGAAAGGTTAGCACCTAAATATTTCGGGCTGAGGGATCCGGCGAAGGTGGGCTTATCCTAGGGCGCGGTTCTGGGAGAACGCTTTGAGTTCCATTTTGCATAAGGAGTTGGCGTGAGGGTATTCGGGCAGCTGCAGCCGGCACAGCGGCGCAACTTGGGCATTTTGTTTGTGGCTGGGCTGCTCTTTTGGGCCAGTTTATCCTCGCTGCTGCCCACGTTGCCTCTCTACGTCAGAGATGCCGGTGGCACCAGCCAGCAAGTGGGCTGGGTAATGGGGGCCTTTTCGATTGGGTTGCTGGCCTTTCGCCCTGCGTTGGGTCGCCTGGCGGATGGCCACAGCCGGCAGATCGTGCTGCTTATCGGCATGGGGGTGGTGGGGATGGCCCCCATAGGATACTGGCTCTCCGATTGGATCCCATGGGTAGCGCTGGTGCGAGCCTTTCATGGGGTTAGCATCGCCGCTTTTGCCACGGCCTATGTGACTTTGGTGGTGGATTTTGCCCCAGAAGAAAAACGGGGTGAGATCCTGGGCTACATGAGTTTGGTCAATCCGATCGGCGCAGCCATTGGCCCTGCTTTGGGCGGCTTTTTGCAGGAGTTTGCCGGCTATGGCCCTTCGTTTCTCTTCTCTGCTCTGCTGGGGTTGGTGGGCTTTCTTTGTACCCAACTGGTTCGAGAACAGCGGCGTGAGCATTGGGGATCCCTGCCGATGGATGGGGCCTTCTGGAGCTTTCTGGGCAGCCCGAAGGTGCGCTCCCTCGCTTGGGTGATGTTTTTGGTGGGGTTGGCCTTCGGCACCCAGACCACCTTTGTGGCCTTGTTAATCCAAGAAGCCGGAGCTCCCCTGAATCCAGGTCTTTTTTATACGGCAGTGGCCTTTGCCAGCTTTGGAGTGCGCCTGCTCACCGGTCGCGCTTCCGATCGCTATGGGCGGGGGCCATTTATCTCCCTCAGCTTGGCCACCTATGCCTTGGCAATGGGGATCCTGATTGTTGCCAACAGCACCGGCGCTTTTCTGGCTGCTGGGGTCGCGGTAGGCTGCGGTTTTGGGACTTTGATCCCTCTCATCTCTGCCCTCGTGGCCGATCGCTCGGAGCCGGCGGAGCGGGGTCGCCTGTTTAGCTTGGTGATGTGCGGGTTTGATTTGGGCATTGGCCTGGCGGGGCCCCTTTTGGGCACCTTAGCAGCGGGATCCGGCTATCGAGCCATGTTTGGCTATGCGGCTCTTCTTTCCCTGGCTTCCTTGGGTTCTTTTCTCTTCTTCTCCAATGGGCGACCGGGGGACTCGCTGCGCTTTGCCTTGGGCCTGGGGCCGGATAGCTCTTCGGTCCATCTAGAGGGCGGCCGCAATCGGCTTGGGTCGCAAGAACCCGACCCTCTGGAGCCGCCGGATCGGCCCGCTCCGCTGGAAACGGGATCCCGTTCATAGATAGTCTCATATCTCTATCAGATCCCCCCTGCTCCACACCTGATCCACACCTGAATTGAGACTCAAGCCCTCTGCAGTTTCTACAGACAAACCGGCCCATTTCTGGAAACTCGCCCTATCCTAAGTTGGAGTTGGTGTACAAAAAGCAACTCTGGGCACGGGCTATGGAAGCGCGGCATTGGCTGGCCCTGATGGGATCCCTGGTGGTCAGTGCCTTCTGGGGATGGGTGGAGTCTGTCTGGGGGGTGACAGTGCGAGTGCAATTGGCCGATACCACTGCCCCTCTGGTGGTAGGCGTTTCTCTCCCTGCCCAACTGATCAACGGTCGGGGAGAGGTGCTGGCAGATCTGCCCCCTATGCAAGGGTTTTTGGCTCAGCCCAGCCCTCAAGGGGTGCGTCTGCATGGGGTGGTTGACCCGGTGCTGTTCATCGAACCTCAGGAGGGTGGCCTGGTGGCAGTGAATGGCCGCTGGTACTCCGGCAAGGTGCTCTTGACTGGCTACAACATGGTGATGGCCATCAACTACGTGGATCTAGAAGACTATGTGGCCAGTGTGGTGGATGCAGAAATGGGATCCCGGTTCTTCCCAGAAGCCCTGAAGGCGCAAGCGGTGGCAGCCCGCAGCTACGTTCTTTACCATCGCAATTCCCGCGGTTGGTTTGATGTGTTTAGCGATACTCGCTCCCAGGTGTACCGAGGGCTTTCCCAGCGGTCGGCAGCCGCCCTGGAAGCAACACAAGCCACCCGTGGTGTGGTCATGGTGTATGGGGGTCAGTTTGTCAATGCCATGTACAGCGCCAGCAGCGGCGGCCAAACCGTCGGGGTGAGTGGGATCTCTTATTTGATGAGCTTACCGGATGTCAGCCCCTATCCCAAGTTTGGGCATGGCATTGGCATGAGCCAGTGGGGCGCCCAAGAATTGGCCCGCCGAGGCTGGACTTACCGCCAAATTTTGGCCTACTACTACCGAGGGGTCAGCTTTGCTCGTTTGCCAGAGTGAGACCTTCAGTGCCCTGATTTGCTCTGTCTGATACATTTACGCTGAACATTGCTGAACATCACTGTTCAACCATGCAGCGATAGCATTCTGTTTGTTTCCAAACAGAATGGCGGTATCCCGCAAAGCTTTGAGTAGAATACCCAAAGCGCAGTTTCCGTGTCGTCTTACTACCAATTTTCTGCTTTGCTTTGGCTACCATGTTGGCAGACTCGAAAGTAAACAGAAAGATCAACTGGTAGTAATCCGTACTGAACATATTATACATTATTTAGTCATGCTCGTCTGCGTCAACCGAACCGCGGCTTTTGGGCCTGAAAGACCTCTTGGGCTTTGGGATCCCCTCGCTGAGGGCGGCGTTGAACTCCACTTCGGTCATGGTGCTAGAGCCGAGATAGTAGCCCCAACGATACACCAGATCCCCAAGGATGCCGTAGTGTCTCAGGGTTTGCAGATCTTTCATCAGGAGCGCACCGTCACGAACGGATCCCACACCAGAAACCCTGCTCTGCTTTTTCGCCATTCGCATCTTCCCTTACAGCATTTTTGGGCCTGACTTTTAACTTGAAGAAGACCCCGTTTTGTTCCCACCTCAGCTTCAATTTTAGGTTGTGTTGATCTTTCATTTGAGCCAAAAGAGAGCACTGACGAGATAGAGAAAACTCAAGAAGTTCCTGGCCAATTTGTCAAAAGGAGAACATAGATGCCGGTACTGCTTTAACTTATGAAAAAAGCATTCGATTAAATGCCTCTCTTTATACAGATGCTTGTCATAATGCCGCTGCGTCTTTCTA
>NZ_JBSSAC010000032.1:0-31811 GCF_054058315.1 Thermostichus sp. MS-CIW-40 | reverse complement strand
TGAAGACTTCTTTACTACTGATCAATCCATCCTCCTTCCGAAGTTGGTTTGCTAAGTGCTGCTATTGTACCCCTTGAGCCCTTAACAGGCTGTACTTGTATCCTAATTCATAGGCTGTAATCGGTGAAGTGCCAAAAATGATTCTGATTCTTGTTTCAGCATCGTTGCTGAGCAACCGCTAGGGTGTAGAGACGCGGATCTTCGACAAGAGGATCCCTAGGAAAAAACGAGAAAGAAGGAGAGAAAATCATGTCTGCCAGCACCCTTGTCCGTTGCGCCTGTGAACACTGCAACTGCAGCTTCGAGAGCAGCCAAGGCTATCGCTACGAAGGTCAACTCTACTGCAGCGAAGCCTGTGCCACCCACAATCACGAGCACCCTTCCGCCTGCTGTGTGGCTTCTCACTGCTGCCAGTAGGGTTCAAGGTAGCCCATCATCCCCAGCCCTTTCCTCTGGGATCCATTTCCCCCCTGGGCCGTTTTTGATAGGCTCCTGAGAGGTTCTACTCTTGTCGGCCAAGGGGTCGGCATAGCTTGCATGGATTACGGCTGGCGCGAAGATACTCCGCACCGCTGGGAGCTGCTGCCCACTCCCCCCCAGTTCAATCCGCAACTGAGCCGGGAATATGGCAAGTATGCGGCCAAGGTGATGGCTCTGCGGGGTCTGCACACCTGGGAGCAGGCGCAGGCCTTCGTGGATCCCGAACACTATTCCCCCACACCACCAGCATCCCTGCCGGATCTGGAGCGGGCGGTGGCGCGGCTGCTGCAGGCACGGGAAAGGGAAGAGACCCTGTGCATTTGGGGGGACTTTGACTGCGATGGTGTCACCAGCACCAGTCTTCTGCTCTCGGCGTTACAACCCTTGGGCTTCCGAGTCCAGTTCTCCATACCGCTGCGCAGCACTGAGGGGCACGGCCTCAACCCTCAACGGCTACAGCAGGTGCTGGCCCAGGGCTGCCAAGTGATCCTGACGGTGGATTGCGGGGTGGGCAATGCTGCCGAAATTGCCATGGCCCAAGCCCAGGGGGTGGACGTGATCGTGACGGATCACCACATGCTGCCGGATCCCTTGCCCGCTGCCTATGCGGTGGTCAACCCCTTGCGATTGCCGGCTGAACATCCGCTGCGCTTCTTGCCGGGGGTGGGAGTGGCCTACAAGTTGGCGGAGGCGCTCTACCAAGCCCTAGGGATCCCTGGTGTCGAGCAGCACCTGGATCTGGTGGCGGTGGGAATTGTGGCCGATGTGGCGGTGTTGCAGCGGGAGTGCCGCTACTTGGTGCAGCGGGGCCTGCCGGTGCTGGCCAGTACGCAGCGCCCGGGGTTGCGAGCTCTGCTGGCCCAGGTTAGCAACGGCCAGCTCCAGAGGTCGCCGACAGCCCAGGATATTGCTTTTCGCATCGCCCCCAAGTTGAACGTCATTGGCCGCTTGGAAGACGCCAGCTTAGCAGTGGAGCTGCTGACCACCTCCGATCCAGAGCGCGCCCAGGCCCTGGTGCAGCACTTTGTCGCCCTCAATGAGGAGCGTAAGCACCTCACCCAGCAAGTGATCCAAGAGGCCAGCCAACAGGTAGAGAGCTTGGATCTGACCCGGGAAGGAGCCATTGTTCTGGCGGAAGCCGGCTGGAACCCAGGGGTTCTGGGGATCGCGGCGGCGCGCTTGGTGGAGCAGTATAACTGCCCAACGGTGTTGATTGCCAAAGACGAAGCCACAGGGCTGGGCCATGGGTCGGGTCGTTCCCTGCCAGGGGTGAACCTGGTGGAGGCCATCGAGGCCGTGCGCCCCCTCTTGCGGCGGGGAGGCGGACACCCCATGGCCGCCGGGATCCAAGTGGATCTGGCTTGCCTGGCCGCTGTGCAACTGGCGTTGCAGCGGGAGCTGGCCGCGCGGGTTAGCCCGGATCAGCAGGCTCGCGCCTTGGCGGTGGAGATTATCCTCGACTGGGAGCTACTGGTCTCTCAGGATCGGGATGGGGTGGCAGAGCTGGATGAGGTGTATCGGCAATTGCAGCTTCTGCAGCCCTTTGGGCACGGCAATCCCAACCCCGTCGTTGCCTTGATGAACTTCCGTCCCAATAGCTCCAACCTGGGAGTCTCCCGCAATGGCCGCCACCTCAAGTTTGAACTCCAAGGCTCGCCGGGATCCCGTACTCTGTGGTTTTGGCAGGCCGGAGAAGAGCTGGAGCGTTGGCAAAAATGCCAAGCTTTGGACATCGCCCTCCAGTTGGAAGCGGATGACCGGGGCAAACAGCCTTGGCAGGGCAAAGTGCTGGCAGTGCGCCCTGCGGGAGAGTGGCAGGCACCCACCCTTTCTGCTCCCCCCATAGAGATCCAAGATTTTCGGCAGAAACCCCTGCCGGATTCGCTGAAAGGGGCCATCTGTTACGACGGGCAGGAGGCCGAGAACTTTGTTCCACCACCAAAAGGGGCAAAGCTGGTGCTGGCCCGCTGGCCCTGGCTACCGGCGGACTTGGCACAACTGCTGCAACAGGTACAGCCCCGAACCCTGATCCTGGCCGCTTCTGCCTCCCCCTGGGAGCAGATCCCCCAGCAGATTGCCCAACTGCAAGCGCTGTGGCAAGCAGGCCGACGGGATCCCGAGGATCTGGCTGCGGCAACCGGCTTTCCCCGGCAATGGCTGGCGGAACTGGACGGCCCGGAGCAGATCCCCACCTTGCTGATGGGCCGCCTTCAGGAATCCCAAGCCTTTCACCGCTGGCTGGATGAGGCTAGCCCCACCCAGATTGCCCAACTGTGTCAGCGGCTAATGCAATCGGATCCCCTCTCAAGAGAGACAAGAGAGAAAAGAGCATGCCTCTAACCCCCAAAACCCTGAACTTTGCTGAATTTACTGAGCTTTAGGCGGTTTGGCAAAAGTCATTGAGAGGGATATAGTAGACCAAGTTTCCCCCTGATCCTTGAGTCCACCGCAACGGTTGCCGGGAAGTGAAGGGGGAAAGCGCTCGGGGGGTATTCCTCAGGGCTTTGCGGGATACCGCCTTCCTGCTCAGAGATAGGCAGGATGCGATCGCTTCTTTCCTGAACCATGTTCAGGAGAGTTCAACGTGAATGTATCAGTATCCTCACTCCTCTCTCCTCACTTCTCACTCCTCATTGTTGCTCCCCACCGCTGACGCGATACTCTGGATCAAATGGCTCAACCTCATTTTTTCCAGCAACCAGAGCCCCTCAGAGTTTTCTGTGATCCCGGTTCGCCTAACCTTGCACAATTTTCTCTGTTACGCTCACGCCGTTTTGGATCTGCGCGGGATCCACACCGCCTGTATCTGTGGCCCCAATGGGGCAGGCAAGTCTGCCCTGCTCGATGCCCTCACCTGGGGCCTTTGGGGGCAAAGCCGGGCTAGCAATGACAGCGATCTCATCCGCAAGGGGGCCAGCGAAGCCTGGGTAGAGGTGATCTACCGCTCCCGAGGACAAACCTACCGTGTCCTGCGCAGCCGTCATCTATCGGGCGAGGGATCCCTGGAGTGGCAAATTCAAACCGGAGAAACCGACGGCCAACCTCGCTGGCGTAGCTTGACCCGCCGCGGCATGCGCGCCACCCAACAGGCCATTCAAAGTCAGCTCAGCCTCGACTACGAGACCTTTATTCACTCCGCCTATCTGCGACAAGGACAAGCAGATGCCTTCACTCTGAAGCGTCCCGGCGAGCGCAAGCAGATCTTGGCCGACATGCTCAAGTTGGGGCAGTACGATTTGCTGGCCGACCGCTGCCGGGAACAGGCGCGCAGCGCCAAGCTCAAAGCGGATCTGCTCCAAGAGCGCCTGCAGCAGCTCAACCAACAACAGGCCCACGTTGGCCAAATCCAAGCCGAGCTGGAGCGACTCCAACAACGGCAAACTCATCTGCAGCAGCTCCTAGCCCAGCAACAGCAGGAATTGCAAGCCCTAGAGCGCCTCTACGAACATCGCTGCATCCTGCAGGAGCGCCACCAACACCTTACCCAACACTTGCAAAAGCTCGGCACCAACCTACAGCACACCGAGCAACAGTGGCGTGCCCAGCGACAGCACCTGCTCCAGTTGGAAGAGCTGATCGCCCAGAGTGAAGACATCCTGGCGGGTTACGAACGCTACCAAGCCCTGATGGCCCAAGATCGCCATCTCCACCACCTCTTCGAGCAACAGCAGCATCTGCTCCAAGAACGCCAAAAGCTGCAAGCCCAGCAAGCAGAGCAGCAACAGCAGCAACTGCGCAAGATGCAACGGCTGCAACAGGAGTTGGCCGCCTGCCAAGCCCAGGCCCAAGCCGATGCCCAATTGCTGGCAGAACAGGAACGCATCGAAACCGGCCTGCGCCACTACCAGCAAGCTCAAGAGCGTCTCCAGGCCTTGAACCAAGCCCAAGCGCAAGCCGCCGTCCTTCTCCAGCAGCAACAGCATTGGCAAGAGCAAATCCGCCGCGAGCGGGAACGCCTGCAAGCCCGCGTTCAGCTTCTCAGCCAGCAACTACAAAGCCAGGAAACTCTAGCCCAACAGCAGCAGCAACTGGAGCAGAAAATCGCCGAAGGAGAGGCCGCCTTGGCAGAGCTGGAGCGACGGCGTCTCTACCAGCAGCGGGTGTTGGAAAAAGTCCAAGAACGGCGGCTGTTCGTGCAAAAGCTCCAGGAACGCCAGCGGGTTCTCCAGCAACAGTGGCAACAGGAGGAAGAACGCTGCCGCCTGTTGGTGACCAGCTGGGATGAAGGTCAAGAGGCGTTTCCCGTTCAAAGTGCTCCGCGAGGCGAACAAGATCAGGGAGAGCGCCGCCCCATCCCCACTTTGGCGAGGGTGACGGCCCTTGTCGAGGAGACAGCCGAACAAGAGAAGGGATCCCTGGCCCTATCTTCTGTCGGCCAGCCTGCCGAGCCATCCCCTGCAACGCCGACAGCAGAGCCGCAGGGATCCGGCTTTATGGCTCCGCAACGCCGTCGCAACTGGACTTGCCCCCTCTGCGCCCGTCCCCTCAGCCCGCGCCTGCGGGATGTGGTGCTGAAAAAACACCGCGAGCGTCAAGAGGAAATTGCCGGCGAACTGTTTGTTATCCGCGAACAACTGGCGGTGGCCGACCGGGAGATTGAACTCTTGCAAGCAGAATACCGCCGTCTCAGCCAAGAACTGGCCACCTGGGATGAGCGCCTGCATCTGCAAGGGCGATTGCAACAGCAGTGGGAAGCCGAGCAGGAACGCCGCCGGCAAATCCAGCTCTGGCAAGCAGAAGCGGCAGAGTTGAGGGAAATCCTCGACCGGGAAGCTTACGCTCAAGAAGCTCGGCAACAGCTCCAGCAGATCCAGCAGGCCCTGCAACAACTGGGCTATGACGAGCGCGAGCACGCCTTACAACGAGGAGAACTGGAGCGCTGGCGCTGGGCACTGGGCCGCTCTCAGGAACTCCGCAAGGCCCAGGAGCGCCGCTCTCACCTATGGGAGCAAATCGCCTCCCTACAGGCACAACTGGAAACCCTGCAACAGGTGGGATCCAAGGACTCCGTCCCGCCAGTGGGATCGGATTCTCCCCTGGCGGAGCGGTTGGCTCAGGTGGAACAGGCGTTAAACCACCTGGGCTACGATGGATCCCTGCACCAGCAGGTGAAAGCCGAACTGGCCCAAGCGCAACTCTGGCCGGTGCGCCTGCAAGCCCTACAGGTGGCCCGCCAGGAACTGCCGGAGGTGGCAGCCCGCACCCAAGCCTTATCCCAACGCCTACAGGAAAGCCGCCAGCACTTTGCCCAGGCCACCCAAGAGTTGGAACGGCTTCAGCAACAACTGGCGGAGCATCCCGAGGTTTTGCCTGCTCAGCTGGAAGGGATCCGCCAAACCCTGCGGGAGCACCGCCGGCGGCTGGATGAGGTGCTGTCTCAGATAGGGGCCGCCCAACAACGGCTACAACAGGCGGTTCAACAGCAGGCGGAACAGGCCGAGCTGGAACAGCAACTGCAACAGGCCCGCCGCCAGCAGCAGGTGTACCAAGAGCTGGCCAATGCCTACGGTCGCAACGGCATCCCCGCCCTGATCGTCGAAAATGTCCTGCCCGAGCTGGAAGCCCAGGCCAACCAGATCCTGGCCCGCCTTACCCAACACCGCCTGCACCTGCAATTGGTTACCCAGCGCTCCGGGCGACGCTATTGCTCACCGGCCAAGCTGTCCTCCGTAGCGGGACGGAGTCCCTATGACACCCTCGACATTCTCATTGCCGATCCCCACGGCACCCGCCCCTACGAGACTTACTCCGGTGGAGAAGCCTTCCGCATCAACTTCGCCATTCGCCTGGCCTTGTCCCGCCTGCTCACCCAGCGCTCGGGATCCGACCTGCAAACCTTAATCATCGACGAGGGGTTTGGATCCCAGGATGCCACCGGGCGCGCCCAACTGCTGGCTGCCATCAACGCCATCGCCCCGGACTTTGCCTGCATCTTGGTGATTACCCACATCCCCAGCCTGCAGGATGCTTTCCCCTGCCGCATTGAGGTACAACCCTCTCCCCAGGGATCCCGCCTCTCCATTCGCGGCTAGTCCCTTCAGGAGTTGCCGGCACGATTTTGCAGCCACTGCTGCAACAGGGGCACCAGAGTCTCGCTGAGTTGGTTCCACTGGTCGGGCTTCTGGACGGTGGTCAGCAGCTCCACCCGCTCCCCCCGGATCACCAGAAAGCCAACCGGCTCGATGCGCACCCCACCCCCCGCTCCCCCGAACAGGCTGGCCGGATCCCCGCCGTTGCCGCGACAGCCAGGAGCAGTCTTTCCAAAGTTACCCCCTCCCCCACCCAAGCCAAAATGCAAGGACATGTAAGGGACAATAATCGTCTCACCAATAGTGATCGGCTGACCAAAGGTTTGTCCCGTTTCCGCCAAAACCTTTAGCTTGCCGAGCACCGCCTCCAGCACCGATTCCACGTTGAAGTCGGATCCCATCTCCGTTGACTCGCCCACCAGACGCTCGGGCAAATGGCGCGCAGTACCTTCCCAGGCTAGTGCAGCCACGCCCAAGAGAGAAAGCCCAAGAAACTCCCCTAATCTTCGTCCGGCGAGCCGGAATAGAGATCTTCCAAACGGCTGCGAGCTTCTTCCAAGCTGGCCGAGCGAATCACTAGTAGAGGCTCCTCGGTGAGGTTGCCATCTTCATCCAGCAGCTCTGGGTGAGGGATCCGCTTGCGGGCACGACGAGGAGAGGCCTTGCGCTCTTCCACGCCCAGTGTGATGACATTGGTAACCAAGTTGCGCAGGGCCAAAAAGGCAATGGCCACAAAAGCGATGAGGTAGAGAATCTGCAGCATTACAGGTCGGGGGAGGGGTGAATCTGGCGAAATCGACGGCCCAATTCGGCACATTTCATAAGCAGGCGATGCCATTTTGCCATCAGCCCAGGGTCGATGCCAACCTCTTGATCAGAGGCCTGATAAAGCGCTTTGGCTACCTGTAGCTCCGCCTGGGCAGCCAAAACCTCTTCCAGCAAGGACTGCTGCTCTTCTGGGCTGATAAATTCCAGGGTCTCTTCCTGCAAAAAGCGGCGAGAACGCTCAAACCAGTAGCGGTAGTCCTCCAACAGTGGCCCCAGAATCTCTCGCAACAGCTCAGATTTGCTCATGGCCTGGGATCCCTCCACAACTGGTTTGGATGAAAAAATCTTAGCAGAACTTAACCTTCTCTCGCCACGGGAGAGCGGGATTCCAGGTAGGCTTCCATCTCCAGCATCAGGGCTTCGATCTGAGGCAGCAATTCCAGGGCCTGCTCTTGCCAGTAGCCCCGCTGGTGGGCTTCCAGCAGCCGCTCGCTCATGTCCCGCAGCGCCCAGGGGTTGCGGGATCGCAGGAACTGCTGGACTTGGGGATCCAATAGGTAGGCGCGGGCCAGGCCGGCGTACATGAAATCCGGCACAGCATGGGTGGTGACGTCGTAGGCAAAGAGGTAGTCCAGGGTGGCAGCCATCTCGAAGGCGCCCTTGTAGCCGTGGCGCATCACGCCGGCAATCCACTTGGGGTTGATCACGCGGGCGCGATAGACGCGGTCAATTTCTTCGGCCAGGGTGCGGATCTTAGGGTTGTGGGGACGGGCGTGATCCCCGAAGTAAATCCGCGGGTTGCGGCCCTGGAGCGTTCGCACTGCCGCCACCATCCCCCCTTGAAACTGGTAGTAGTCATCGGAGTCCAGCAGGTCGTGCTCGCGGTTGTCTTGGTTGTGGAGCACAATTTGCAGGTGGGCCAATTGCCGCCGCAGGGCTTCGGGGGCCGGCTCTCCCTCGCCATCGGCCCGGTAGGCGTAGCTGCTCCAGTTGAGGTAGGCGCGGGCCAGATCCGCTTCTGTTTCCCAGTTTTGCGCCTCGATCAGCCCCTGTAGGCCGGCCCCATAGGCCCCCGGCTTGGAGCCGAAGATGCGCAGCCGCGCCCGCTCCGCCGCTGCTTGCGTTGGGATCCCTTGCTCCTGCCAGTACTGGGTATCGGCCAGCACGTGGGCCCGCAGGGGATTGTCGGCTTCTGGCTCCTCCAGGTCAGCCACGGCCTGCACGGCCCGGTCAAACAGGGCAATCAGATTGGGAAAGGCATCGCGAAAGAAGCCAGAAATGCGCAAGGTTACATCCACACGGGGGCGGCCCAAAACCGCTACAGGCAGGATCTCGATGTCCACCACCCGTCCTCCATCCCAGCGGGGTTTGACCCCCAAGAGCGCCAGGGCCTCGGCCCAATCGTCGCCGCCAGTTCTTAGAGTTGAAGTGCCCCAAACGGATAGGCCCAGGCGACGGGGATATTCCCCCTGCTCTTGCACGTAGCGCTCCACCAGCCGCTCGGCGGCCAGTGAGCCGACCTGCCAGGCGGTGGGGGTGGGGATGGCGCGAATGTCCACCGAGTAAAAGTTGCGCCCCGTGGGCAACACGTCCACTCGGCCTCGGGTGGGGGCGCCGGAAGGGCCGCTGGGCACATAGCCGCCCCCTAGCCCATGCAGCAGGTTCTCCAGCTCCTGGGGGGTTTGCTGCAGGCGCGGCAGCAGATCCGTCTCGATCCAATGCAGCACCTGCCTGGCTGCTGGCCCCGGCGGCGGATCGTAAGGGATCCCTTGCAGCCGCTGGGCAATCCAGCGGCGGGCTTGCGCTTCCAGGGCGGCCACCCCGTCTCCAATGTGGCGAAAGTTCTCGCCCATAGACCTTGAGGTTTTCCCAGGCCGGCTGCCAGCGGCTAATTCTTCAGATAGACCGCCGCCCCTAGGCCGACCAACATTTCCTCAGGGGTAATTTTGCCATCTTGGTTGGTATCCAGGGCATCGAAAACGCGATCTGCCCCCATCCACTCCTCGCGGGTGATGAAGCCATCCCCATCCAGGTCGTAGAGGCGGAAGACATCCTGGGCGGCGTGGGTAATGGTTTCCTTGGCACCCTCCAGCTTCTGCAGCCGCTCGGTGAGCAGTTTTTCCAGCACCTCCAGCGCTTTGGAGAAGCCCTGGATCCCTTCTTCCAGCTTTTCTGAGGCCATGCGGTTTTCCCGGTGCATCTGGTCGAAGGTGGCTCTGTCCATCACCAGGCGCGGGATGTCCATTTTCTTGGCTTTTTCCGGATCCAGTTTGCGCTCCAGGTAACCCTCGGTGTTCTGCAGCTCCGCCAGCAGCGCCGGTGAGATGGTGAGAAGATCGCAGCCGGCCAACTCGATGATCTCCCCGATGTTGCGGAAGCTGGCCCCCATCACTTCCGTCGGAAAATCGTATTTGCGGAAGTAGTTGTAAATCTGGGTCACCGACTGCACCCCCGGATCTTCGGCAGGAGGGTAGCTCTCCCGGCCCGTGTGTTTCTTGTACCAATCCAAGATGCGGCCCACAAAGGGCGAGATCAGCTTCACCCCCGCTTCGGCGCAGGCGATGGCCTGGTGTAGGCCAAACAACAGGGTGAGGTTGCAATGGATCCCTTCTTTTTCCAGGATCTCGGCAGCTCGGATCCCTTCCCAAGTCGAGGCAATTTTAATCAGCACCCGCTTGGGATCCGCTCCTGCCGCCTTGTAGAGCTCGATCAAATGGCGGGCTTTGGCAACTGTGGCTTCTGTGTCGTAGGAAAGGCGGGCATCCACCTCCGTCGAGACCCGGCCAGGAATGATGGACAAAATGCGCACGCCAAAGGCTACCGCCAGTTGATCGATGGCGTGGGCCACCACGGTTTTGATGTCGGCTTTGGATCCCAGTTCTTGGCGGGCCTTGAGCAAGGTTTCATCGACAATGCCCTGATACTGAGGCATTTGGGCTGCAGCCGTGATCAATGAGGGGTTGGTGGTGGCATCTTGAGGCTTAAAGCTCTCGATGGCGTTGATATCCCCCGTATCAGCCACCACGACGGTCATCTCTCGCAACTGCTCCAGCAAGCTCTTGCTCATGTTCGGCTCCTTGAGATTGCGCTACGCGCCGCTTCTGCGACCTAGTCCCAGTGTTACCCATCCACGCAAGGGATCCCAGCAGATGTGAGATTGTCTTAATTCTCTTCTCTGGCCGGGTTCACCCCCACGGGTGTGGGGACAACTGGGCATACTCGTTTCAAACAAGATGAAGACCCTTCGCCGCTGACCCTTACCCCTTGCGGGCGAGGGGAGCTGGGGATCAACCAACCAGCTGTTCCACAGCCGTTTGCAATGACCAGGCAAAGCAAGGGGGAAACCCCAGAGGCTGCCTAGCCCGCCTGGCTGCGCAACTGCCGCAAGAGCCGCTCAAACTCCTCCGGCAGGGGAGCGGTAAACTGCAGCGGCTGGCCTGTGCGCGGGTGAACAAAGGAGAGCTTCCAGGCATGGAGAGCTTGGCCGCCCAGCTTAACAGGGCTGGTTTTGCTCTGGGTGTAGAGGGGATCCCCGACAATGGGTAGGCGCATGTGGGCAGCATGCACCCGAATTTGATGGGTGCGCCCGGTCTCCAGCTCAAACTGCATCAGGGTGTAGTTGCCCAGCCGCTCCAACACTTGCCAGTGGGTTACCGCCACTCGCCCTTGGCCAGGGGTCAGGACGGCCATTTTCTGCCGATCCACCGGGTGCCTCCCAATGGGGGCAGAGACGGTGCCTTGGCTTTGGGCCGGCCGGCCAAACACCACCCCCAAGTAGATGCGCCGGGCGGTTTTGGCCTGGATCTGGGCTCGTAGGTGCTGGTGGGCCTGATCGTGTTTGGCAATCACCAGGGCACCAGTGGTGTCTTTGTCAAGGCGATGGACAATACCTGGACGCAGCTCGCCGTTGATGCCTGAAAGATGGGGGCAGTGGGCCAGCAGGGCGTGCACCAGGGTGCCACTGGCGTGGCCGGGGGCGGGGTGCACCACCAAACCGCGGGGCTTGTTGATCACAAGCAAATCGTCATCTTCGTAAAGAATGTCCAAGGGGATCGGCTCCGGCTGCAGGGCAGTCGGGGTGGCTGGCGGGATCCGCACCTCGACTTCATCCCCAGCTTGCAGGGGGCGATCCTTATCCCGGCAGGGCTGCCCATTGAGCCAAACCTGGCCCTGGCGGATAAGCTGCTGCAGGCGCGACCGCGACAGCTCCGGCAGTTGCTCTGCCAATCCTCGATCCAGCCGCAAGCCCTGCTGTTTTTCCGTCACCCTGATCTGGCGAATGTCTGCTGCAGCCTCCTTGTGGCCCTCCATGCCGTTGTTGCCCAAATTGCCTTCTTTGACCATTGTGGCAGCCCGGCTACTTTTGCACTGAGTAAAAAAGGTCGAAGATTTGCAGCAACTTCCGCAGGCAGGTGGTGGGGGGATCTGCCTTGTCTCATCGCCTTCTAAGCCTTCTTGGGGGGATCCCTGGGCAATTTTAAGGGGCAGAAAATCCTGACTAGAGTGAGGCTATGGCCCACCAAGAATGAGTTGGGCCGAGTGTTGGCATAGGAGAGCCGGGAGCGATCCCAAGCCGACAACACAGCACACCCCAGCAATTGGCGTTGGCTCAATGGATCGCTCAATGGATCTAAGAAGGAGGTAAGGCATGTCGGATGGAGCAACCAGGGGATCCCAGCTTCAGCAACCCTCTCAACCCCAGCTTGGCTCAGAGCCGCCTTTGGTCTTGCCCCTGACGGAGGTGGGGCTGCGGGACGTTGCCCAGGTGGGCGGGAAAAACGCCTCCTTGGGAGAAATGCTGCAGCAGCTCACCTCAAAGGGGATCCAGGTGCCGACAGGATTTGCCACCACCGCCCATGCGTATCGCCAGTTCATCGCCTCTGCGGGTTTGGAGGAAAAGCTGCGCGAGATCTTTCGGGATCTCGACATTGAAGACGTGAACAACCTGCGCCATCGCGGCAAGGCTGCCCGCACCTTAATTCTGCAGACTCCCTTTCCCCCTCAGCTAGAGCAGGCCATCACGGAAGCCTACCAGAAGCTGTGCGAGCGCTACGGCCCCGACACCGATGTGGCAGTGCGCTCCAGCGCCACGGCAGAAGACTTGCCGGATGCCAGCTTTGCCGGCCAGCAGGAGACCTACCTGAACGTGCGTGGAGTGCGGGCAGTGCTCAATGCCTGTCACCACTGTTTTGCCAGCTTGTTTACCGACCGGGCCATCTCCTACCGCCAGACCAAGGGCTTTGACCATTTTCAAGTAGCCCTCTCGGTGGGGGTGCAGAAGATGGTGCGCTCGGATCTGGCTTGCTCGGGGGTGATGTTCTCCATCGACCCAGAAACCGGCTTTAAAGATGCGGTGCTGATCACCGCCGCCTACGGCCTGGGGGAAAACGTGGTGCAAGGGATCGTCAACCCCGATGAGTACGTGGTCTTCAAACCCACCCTCAAGCAGGGACTGCGCCCCATCCTCTCCCGCAAGCTGGGCAGCAAGGCCCTGAAGCTGGTCTACGACGAGGGGGGATCCCGTTCCACCAAAAACGTGGCCGTCCCCGAAAGCCTGCGCCGGCAATATGCCCTCAAGGACGAGGAAGTCCTGGAGCTGGCTCGCTGGGCCTGCCTGATCGAAGAGCACTACTCGGCGCTGCGGGGCCGCTTCACCCCCATGGACATCGAGTGGGCCAAAGATGGGATCACCGGCGAGCTGTTTATCGTCCAGGCCCGCCCCGAAACGGTGCAGTCGCAAAAAGGGGCCAACCAGCTGACCACCTATCGCTTCACCCAGCCTGGGGCGCAGCCCGAGCCTCTGGTGCGGGGACGGGCCGTAGGCGAGGCCATTGGCCAGGGCACAGCCCGCGTCATTTTGGATGTGCGCCGCTCGGATCAGTTTCAGGCCGGCGAGGTGCTGGTGACCGAAAAAACGGATCCCGACTGGGAGCCAATCATGAAAAAGGCCAGCGCCATCGTCACCAACCAGGGGGGCAGAACTTGCCATGCGGCCATCATCGCCCGCGAGCTGGGGATCCCGGCCATTGTTGGCTGCGGCAACGCCACGCAGGTGCTCCGTTCCGGCGAGCCCATCACCGTCTCCTGCGCTGAAGGGGAAGAAGGGCGGGTCTACCCGGGCCTGTTGCCCTATGAGGTGACGGAGATCCCGCTGGAGGAGCTGCCCCGTCCCCGCACCCAGCTGATGATGAATGTGGGCAACCCAGAAAAAGCCTTCGGCCTCAGCGGGATCCCTTGCGATGGCGTGGGGCTGGCGCGGCTGGAGTTCATCATTGCCAACCACATTCAGGTCCACCCGCTGGCTTTGCTCAACTACGAGCAGGCGGTGAAAGAGGAGCCGCGCCTGGCAGAGCTCACCGCCCAGTATCCCGATAAGCCTGAATACTTTGTGGATAAGCTGGCCCAGGGGGTGGCCACCATTGCTGCCGCCTTTTACCCCAAGCCGGTGATCGTGCGGCTGTCGGATTTCAAGAGCAACGAGTATGCCCACCTGTTGGGGGGATCCCGATACGAGCCCCACGAGGAAAACCCGATGATCGGCTGGCGGGGGGCCTCCCGCTACACGGATCCCCGCTACCGCGACGGCTTTGCCCTAGAGTGTCGGGCTATGAAGCGGGTACGCGACGAGATGGGCCTGACCAACGTGGTCTTGATGATCCCCTTCTGCCGCACACCGGAAGAAGGGCACAAGGTGCTGGAAGAGATGGCCCGCCACGGCCTGGTGCGGGGAGAAAACGGCCTGCAGGTGTACGTGATGTGTGAATTGCCCAGCAACGTCATCCTGGCCGACGCGTTTTGCCAGATCTTCGACGGCTTCTCCATCGGCTCCAACGACCTCACCCAGCTCACCCTGGGGTTAGACCGCGACTCAGCCCTGGTGGCCCACCTTTTTGACGAGCGCCACGAGGCCGTCAGGCGGATGATCGCCCAGGTAATCCAGACGGTGAAAAGCCATGGCCGCAAGATCGGCATCTGCGGGCAGGCCCCCAGCGACTACCCCGACTTCGCCCGCTTCCTGGTGCAGGCGGGGATCGATTCCATCAGCCTCAACCCCGATTCCCTGTTGAAAACCCTGCTGGTGGTGGCCGAAGCAGAAGCGGCTGGCGCCCGGTGAGCCCAAAGCCGGCCCAGGGACGTGCGCGGGGATCCCGTCTCCTGAGTTACAATCTCTTCTGCTGTGTTCCCATCCCCATCGATGATCCACGAACTCTCCATGCCGGCCCTCAGCTCCACCATGGAAACGGGCAAGATCGTCACCTGGCTGAAAAACCCCGGCGACCGCGTGGAGAAAGGAGAAAACATCCTGGTGGTGGAGTCGGACAAAGCGGACATGGATGTGGAGTCCTTCCACAGCGGCATCCTGGCCAGTATCCTGGTGCCGGCAGGGGAATCAGCCCCGGTGGGCGCGCCCATTGCCCTGATTGCCGAAAGCGAAGCGGAAGTGGCCCAAGCTCAGGAAAAAGCCAAAGCCCTCGCTGCTGGCGTTACCCCTGCGGCTCCACCTAGCGCAGACCGCGCCTCTGCAGCTCAGCCGACAAGTCCTGCCCCTGCGGCAACCCCCACCTCTACACTGCCAAATGGATCGGATGGCGCCGGATCCCAGCGGATCGTGGCTTCCCCGCGGGCGAAAAAATTGGCGGAAAGCCTGGGGATCGATCTGCGCACCGTGCGCGGCTCCGGCCCCAACGGTCGCATCATAGCCGAAGACGTGGAGCGGGCAGCAGCCCTTTCCGCTCCTGCAGTGGCTGCCCCCTCTGCCCCAGCCCCCGCGCCTCCAACTCCTGTGGCTGTCCCCTTGGGAGAAACGGTTCCCCTCAGCACTTTACAAGCGGCGGTGGTGCGCAATATGAACGCCAGCCTGGGCGTGCCAGTGTTCCACGTGGGCTACACCATCACCACCGACAACTTGGATCAGCTGTACCAACAGGTAAAGCCTAAGGGGGTGACCCTGACGGCCCTTTTGGTCAAAGCGGTGGCCCTGACCCTGGAGAAGCATCCCCTTTTGAATGCCAGCTACACAGAAGGCGGGATCCACTACAAAGCCGATATCAACATCGCGGTGGCGGTGGCCATGGAGGATGGCGGGCTGATCACCCCTGTCCTAAAGCAAGCCAACCGGCTGGATCTGTATGAGATCTCCCGCCGCTGGAAGGATCTGGTGGAGCGGGCGCGGCGTAAGCAACTGCAGCCAGAGGAGTACAACAGCGGCACCTTCACCCTCTCCAACCTGGGCATGTTTGGGGTGGATCGCTTCGATGCCATTTTGCCCCCCAACCAGGGATCCATTTTGGCCATCGGCGCTTCTCGCCCCACGGTGGTGGCGACGCCGGAAAAAGCGATTGCCATCCGCTCCCAGATGCAAGTGAACCTTACCTGTGATCACCGCGTCATCTACGGCGCCCATGCAGCGGCCTTCCTGCAAGATCTGGCGCAGCTCATAGAGCACAAGGTGGGATCCCTGACGTTGTAGCCGCCCTGAAACCCGGCCTTGAGCCAATCTCAGAGTAGGGTTCTTCTCTCGCGCAACCCACAAGGTCGGGCAGCCGGCGAGGCCCCAGAGCTCAGGAGCTCCTCCTGGGAAAGCGCTGCATCAACTCTTGCACAGCCTCGGCATGGTAGGAGCTGCGGGTTAGGGGCGAAGACACCACCTGCAAAAAGCCCAGTTCCTCTCCCACCCGTCGCCAATGGTCGAACTCCTCTGGGGTGACATAGCGCTCCACCGGCAAGTGCTTGGGGCTGGGCGCCAGGTATTGGCCGAGCGTGAGGATGTCACAACCCACCCGGCGCAGATCCCGCATCACCTGCAAGATCTCCTCGGCTGTCTCTCCCAGACCCAACATCACCCCCGACTTGGTGTACAGGCCGGGATCCCATTGCCGTGCCAACTCCAACAGTTTGAGGGAGCGCTCGTAGTTCCCTTGCGGGCGTACACGGCGATAGAGGCGGGGCACCGTTTCGGTATTGTGGTTGAGCACCGTCGGTCGGGCGGCCAAGATCTGCTGCAGCGCCTGCCAGTTACCACATAGGTCTGGGATCAAGACCTCGATGGTGGTCTGGGGCATGCGGCGGCGGATTTCGGCAATGCAGGCCACAAACTGGCTGGCTCCCCCATCGGGCAGGTCGTCCCGATTCACCGACGTAATCACCGCATGGCGCAATCCCAAGCGTTCCACTGCTTCTGCCACCCGCAGGGGTTCAGTGGCATCCAGGGGCAGAGGGCGTTTGGTGAAGTCGATATCGCAGTAGGGGCAGGCGCGGGTACAGGCCGGGCCCATGATCAAAAAAGTGGCGGTGCCGTTGGCAAAACACTCCCCCAGGTTGGGACAGGAAGCCTCTTCGCAAACCGTGTTTAGGCCCAAGTCCCGCAGCAGTTGTTTGACGGATCCCACCCGTTGAGGGGCCTTGGCCCGCAGCCAAGAGGGTTTGCCGCCAGGAGAAGAAGAAACAACGGTCAAAGAAGTGCTCCAACACAAAACAGCAGCGACGGTATCACTCAGCTTAGCCTGCCATTTGGCCCCCTTGAATTTGGACAAAGCCAATTTCCCGGCCCAATTGATCCCTAGCGCCTCGGAAGCACGACCCAAAACGCGGCATACTGGAAAGCAAATGTCGAGCGATAGGGATCCCACATGGTTGTCGCTGCTCCTCCCTCTCTGGAACAACTTGCCATCAACACGATTCGCTTTTTGGCGGTGGATGCTGTTCAGAAGGCCAACTCCGGCCACCCTGGCCTGCCGATGGGAGCAGCACCCATGGCCTATGTGTTGTGGCAGCAGTTCATGAAGTTCAACCCCCGCAACCCCAAGTGGGTGGATCGGGATCGCTTTGTGCTCTCGGCGGGGCATGGCTGCATGCTGCAGTACGCGCTGCTGCACCTGACCGGCTTCGATGTAAGCCTGGAGGACATTAAGCAGTTTCGCCAGTGGGGATCCAAAACCCCCGGCCACCCGGAAAACTTTGAAACTCCGGGGGTGGAGGTGACCACCGGCCCGCTGGGGCAAGGGGTGGGTAACGCGGTTGGGCTGGCCATTGCCGAGGCCCATCTGGCCGCCCGCTTCAACAAGCCCGGCCACACCATTGTGGATCACTACACCTACGTGATCTTGGGGGATGGCTGCAACATGGAGGGGGTGGCTTCCGAAGCAGCTTCTTTGGCCGGCCACCTGCAACTGGGCAAGCTGATCATGCTCTACGACAGCAACCACATCTCCATCGACGGCAGAACGGAAATCGCCTTTACGGAAGATGTGGGCAAACGCTATGAAGCCTACGGCTGGCACGTGCAAAAGGTAGACGACGGCAACCACGACCTGAAGGGGATCGCCGAGGCCATCCAAAAAGCCAAGGAAGTCACCAACAAGCCTTCTTTGATCATTGTCGAGACCACCATCGGCTACGGATCCCCCAACAAGGCCGGCAGCGAGAGCGTCCATGGGGCACCCCTGGGGCCGGAAGAGGTGAAGCTCACCAAACAAAACCTGGGTTGGCCTCTGGAGCCGGAGTTTTACATTCCCGACGAGGTGCTGGCCCACTTCCGCCAGGCCATCGAAAAAGGGGCCAAGGCCGAGGCCGAGTGGAACGAGCGCTTCGCCGCCTACGAGAAGGCTTACCCCGAAGAGGCCGCCGAGTTCAAGCGCATCATGGCCGGGGAGCTGCCGGTGGGCTGGAAAGAAGCGCTGGCCCCCATTGCCGAAACCGGCAGAGAATCCACCCGCAACCTCTCCAAGTTTTGTCTGAATGCCTTGGCCAAAGCGGTGCCGGAACTGCTGGGGGGATCCGCAGATCTCGCCCACTCCAACATGACCTATTTAAAAGGGATCCCAGAGTTTCAGGCCGGATCTTACGAGGGGCGCAACTTCCGCTTTGGGGTGCGGGAACACGGCATGGGAGCCATCGCCAACGGCATGGCGCTTCATGGAGGCCTCATCCCTTACGACGCCACCTTTTTGATCTTCACAGACTACATGCGGCCTGCCATCCGCCTATCGGCCCTCTCGCAAGTGCGGGTGCTGCACGTCATGACCCACGACTCCGTCGCCTTGGGGGAAGATGGCCCCACCCACCAGCCCATTGAGACACTGGCTTCCCTACGGGCTATCCCCAACCTCTATGTGCTGCGCCCAGCGGATGCCCGCGAAACGGTGGGATCCTACCAGGTGGCCCTAGAAGCCAAGACCACCCCTTCTGTGCTGGTGTTTACCCGGCAAGCCGTCAACCCGGTGGAAGGCACCTCCATTGAAGGCGTAGCCAAAGGGGCCTATGTGGTGGTGGATGCCCCCAATCCAGAGCTGATCTTGATCGCCACCGGCTCTGAACTGGAGCTGGCGGTGAAAGCTGCAGCCCAACTGAAGCAGGAAGGCCGGGCCGTGCGGGTGGTCTCTATGCCCTGTATGGAGCTGTTTGAGGCCCAGCCCCAGAGCTACCGCGATTCCGTTCTGCCCCCCAACGTCACCAAGCGCGTCTCCGTCGAGGCAGGTTCCACCTTCGGCTGGCACAAGTACCTGGGGTTTGAGGGGGTGGCCATTGGCATCGACCGCTTTGGCGCCTCTGCCCCCGGCCCGGTGTGCATGGAGAAGTTCGGCTTCACGGTGGAAAACGTGGTCAACACTGCCCGCCGGCTGCTGGGCTGAGGGCACTTTACCCCTTCCTCGGCGCTTTCAAGGGGCTCAGCAGGGATCCCTTCTCTGCTGGGCTTTTTTCCCTGTTGAGCCTGCTGCCCAGCGGCGTGACCCGGACAGGCGTAGCGAACCTCGCATCAACCAATCAGCAGGACTTCCAAAGCATCCGGATCTGCTTCTTTCTGTAGGGCAGCCATGGCGGAGAACGCAGTCGAGGGCGGCTTCCTGCCCCGCAGACAACACCTTTGCCTTGAGGACATCTTCAACCATGGCGGGGATGATCCTTGAAGGCAAGTTGGAAGTCGAGCAGGCTGCCACCATCGCCTTGAAATCGCCTTGAAGAAGAAACTTTGGCTTCCGCCGCCGTGCTGAGGTGCTTGTGCCGGCTGCAGACACAAACAGCTTTGCCTACTGTTTGCCTACTGTAGGAACCCCGCCAGTAAAATCACCGCGGCTCCCACGGCAGCCAAAATCGTCAGCGCCCGGCCCGCGTCGGCACTGCCCTTCCACGAGAAGTTTTTCTCCGACTTTTTCGGTTCTGCTGGCATGGCCATGCCTCCCTTTGCATTGCCAACTCTAACTTAACTTCCCCCCCACGGGATCTTAGCTGGTTGGGGCATACCCTGGAAAAAACAGCAGCCATCTGGCCCGGCCAGCCGTTTTTGGGAACAATACAAGCAGGCAAGGGATCCAACTCCCACCAGTCTGGAAGCACATCCTGAGGCGAAAGCCATGAGCTATGCAGAACGGAGCGAAAGAATGGTTTTGACGTTGGCGACTCTGCTGGGCGGCTGGGTTGGCGGAGGGTTGTTGCAGGGATCCCTCTGGGTTGCCGCTCAGCCTACCTTTCAGACAGTGCCGTTGCCGCGCCTGCCTGTGGGTGTCGATCAATCGGTCTTCGATCGCCCGGTAGCCCGCTTTAACCCCAACCTACCTGCCGAGCTGGTGATCCGCAATCGCACCGGTCTGCCTTTGGAATACGGCTTTACCGATCCCCGCCAGAAAGTCTCGGAACTGCCTGCAGGCGAAACGTTGCGCCTGAGCAACCTGCTGATCCCCAACTGCATGGCCATCAACACGCCGATGTTGGCTCCTGTGGGCTACCAGGTGAGCGTGGATCCCTTGAATGTGATCACCGTAGAGGTGCGGCTGGTCAACGATGTCTCCGGCGATCATTGCCTCGATCTGCAAGAGACAGGGGCTATTTTTGTGAATTGATATCAATAAACTGACATAAATCGATCGGCGATCGGCGGTCACGACACAAGTTAGTTGATCAAAGGGATCCCTTACATCCTCACCTACAGTCATCTTCTGGCCTTTGCCAGGATGGACATGGGATCCCACACGGTAGATGGCAGTTGACTTTGCCCGGTTTTGACGCTGGGATTGAGTCTATTGGAGAGCCAATCAGAGGTTTAGGCGTATCGACAGGGGCCATCCCCTGTGACAGGATTCGAACAGGATATCGAGGCCGATGTTCTGCCGGACTCTGTTTAGCCTTTCTCTGGGCTTGTTGCCTGTGTAGTCTGTCTGTACTCTATCTTTTTCTTGGATGGTCTCATGAGCGATAACTTGTATTCCTGGTTTCCCCGGGCCTTGGTGATCGGTGCTGCGGTTGTGGGGTTGTCGAGCTTGCCTGCAAGGGCTCAGCAAATTACGGATCCCAGCCCAGCTCAAGCGGCCACCAATGTTGAGCCCACCTCGCCAATCTCGGCTTCTTTTCGCAGCCAAGATGGAGTCAGCGTGCGTCCGGAAACGGTGAGGGTTTTCCTGGATGGCCAAGACGTCACTTCCCAGTCGGTGATTACCCGCGATTTCTTCACCTATCGCCCTGCCCAACCTCTGCCGCCGGGGCGCCGGGAAGTTCTGCTGGAGTTCACCAATACCCAGGGGGTGACCCGCCGCGTGACCTGGAGCTTCACCGTGGGTAGCCCTGTCCGCGCTTCCATCGACCTGGTGGATCACAATGCCGGCAGTCGCCCCTTGGCAGCGGGAGAAATCCTGTTGGTCACCGTCAAAGGTACCCCTTCCAGCCGGGTAACGGTTTACCTCATCCAGGATGGACGGCAAGTGCAAACCTTGCCGGCTCAGGAAGTTTCCAGCGGCACCTATGTAGTGAACGCCCTAATCGAGGCGAAAGATACCACCCGGGAAGGGATCGTCGTCGCCCGCCTGGAAAATGGTGGCCAAGTGCGCTTCATGACCGCCGAACAACCGGCCCGCCTGATCGAAGGGGCCACCGGGGGCATCCAGCGGCTGACCACCCAAGAGGTTTCCGCTACAGTCAGCGCCCCCAGCCCCCTCTTGCCTCAAATCACCAACCTGCAGGATGGGGATCGGGTTTCCGGTTCTTCGTTTACGCTGCAGGGCACTACAGCTCCCAATGCTTCGGTGCGGGTGAATGTAACGGCTTCGACCTCTCTGGGGGGCATCATCAGCGCCCAACAGACCGTGACCAACCAAACCGTGCAGGCAGATGCCCAGGGCCGTTTCACCATCACCGTTCGGCCTCCCATTCCGGCCTCTGGCACGGTGTATCAGGTGAATCTCACGGCCACTTCCGGCAACCAAACCAGCCCAACGGTAACCCTGCGCCTTACCCAGCAGTAGGGGTTCAAGGGATCCCAATCCATCCCGATAGCCTTCCCCCCACCCATCAAGGGATCTGGGCAGCCTTCCATGTCCAGCAGTTCAGACTTCCCTCTCTCCCCTGGGAGAAGGGCTGGGGGTGAAGGCTCTATCATCTTCAATTCCCAGGGATCCCTTGTCGGCTGGCAGGGGAGTTTTGGATAGAGGAGACTGTAGTTGCCAGCGCCACAGGATCCCGGCCATGATCAAGGTGGGCAAAACGATCATCCCGATCACCACCGGTATTTGCTCCGGCAAGGCCAAGTAAGGGCCACCATATTTGATGGCTATGCTGATTCCGGCGGCAGCCAGCATCAACTTCAGGGCAAACCAGACTGTTTTTTGATTCATGACTTATGGTCACTAAATTCACGATGGGCTGGGGTTGCTGACCATGGCAGTGAGAATGCCGGCAATGGTTTCTAGCTCCTCAGGTACCCGATACAGCGTTAAGTCTTGTTTGATCACCTGCTGATCGGCAAGAATTTGTCCGAACTGCCAGATAGACCCCATCGTCACTGCACCGTAGATCTGAGCCTGCTGCTCCACCTGCGCCAGGGCAATCATTTCTACAGCCATTTGCACAAAGGCTCGCGTTAGATCGTCCTTTTTGGCTTCAACCACCAGCAGGATGTTCTTCCCTCGCAACAGATAATCGAGGCTGCCCTTCAACCAATTGTTGACCATCAGGGGATACTCCAGCCGCAAAGGAACTCGACAATGGAGAGCCACTTCGGTCAGCACAGGAGCCACCAGCAATTCCCGCCGCGCTGTTTCGCTGGTGAGGCTAACCAAAGGTAACAATTGTCGGATCCGATCTTTCAAAACTGGGGTTTGCGGCGGCGCAGGGGCAACAGGCCATGTCCACTCCCCAATTTCCAGTTGATAGCCGAACTGAGCCAAGATTTCATCTGGCTCGTAGGGCATCTCAAAATAAGAGCGAAAAGTATAGGATTCGTCTTCTTTAAGAATGGAGATGTTCAGCATCGGGTTCAGGAGAAGCCACGCTCAGTCCGGCACAGCTAGGGCTGCTTCAATCCGCTCTTTCAGGGTAGTCACCACTTCTTCAATGGGAATTTCCGTGGCTTGGCCGCTGGCCCGCTCGGTGAGTTCCACCTTGCCCTGTTTGAGGCTGCGCCCTGTGGTGAGGCGATAGGGGATCCCGATGAGATCTGCATCCTTGAACTTGACGCCGGCCCGCTCGTCCCGGTCATCCCAGAGGGTCTCGATGCCGGCAGCAGCGAGATCCTGCACCAGTTTTTCCGCCACGCTCATCTGCTCGGCGTCGGAGATGTTGGGCACCACCACCACTACGTGATAGGGGGCAATGGCCACCGGCCAGATGATGCCATTGGCATCGTGGGACTGTTCCACCGCCGCCTGGGCCAAGCGGGATACCCCAATGCCATAACAGCCCATCCACAGGGGCTGCTCGGATCCCTGCTCGTCGGTAAAAGTGGCCCGCATCGGCAGCGAGAACTTGAGGCCTAGCTGAAAGATATGGCCGATCTCGATGCCACGGGCCGTTTCCAGGATCTGGTCGGGGTTGAGCAAACACCGATCCCCCGCTTGCGCTTTGCGCACATCCACCACTTCCGGCAGGGGATATTGCTCGCCCCAGTTGGCCCCCACCACGTGCTGCCCCACGTGGTTGCTGCCGGTTACGAAGTTCTGCAGCAGAGCTGCCGTCTGGTCGGCCAAGCGCAGGATCTGGGGGGCAAGGTTTTTCTGCCGGCCCAGACAGCTATCCGGCAAATCAGGAGCGATGTAGCCCACCGGGATGGGATCCCCCTGCCAACTGTTTTGGATCTCGGCATCCGCCAAGGTGAGCTTGAGCAGCTTGTTGGCTTGGTAGCGCTCTGCCAAGCGGCTGAGGTGGTTGGCCAGTTTGACCTCGTTGACTTCTTGATCCCCGCGGATGCTGAGCAGCACTGCCACCCGCAGGCCGTTGTCGTAAAGGGCTTGGTAGAGGACGTTTTTGACGATAAGGGTGGGGGAAATCTTCAGGAAATCGGCGAGCTTGTCAATGGTCTCCGTCCCCGGTGTATCCAACACCTGAAAAGATCCGTAGGGAGAATCTGCAGCCTGCGGCGGGATGGAGACAGCCTTTTCCACATTGGCAGCATAGGAGCCATCGGGCGTGTAGAGAATCTCATCTTCTCCGGCAGAGGCCAGCACCATAAACTCCTGCGAGGCCGCCGATGGCCCCCCGATCGCCCCGGCATCAGCATCCACCACGCGAAACTCCAGCCCACAGCGCCTGAGGATGCGGCTATAGGCTCGGTACATATCCTGGTAGGTCTGGCGCAGGCTTTCCTCGTTGGCATGGAAGGAGTAGGCGTCTTTCATGATGAACTCCCGCCCTCGCATCAGGCCAAAGCGGGGTCGAATCTCATCCCGGAACTTGGTCTGGATCTGGTAGAGCGTCTGCGGCAACTGGCGATAGGAGCGGATGAGATCCCGGGCCAGCAAGGTGATCACCTCCTCATGGGTGGGGCCTAGGGCCTGCTCACGTCCCTGGCGATCCTTAAGGGCAAACATGATCCCTTCCGCCTGGGTGTACACCTCCCAGCGGCCCGACTCCCGCCAGATCTCTGCCGGCTGCAGCTGGGGCAAAAGACACTCCTGAGCGCCGATGGCGTTCATCTCCTCCCGGACAATCTCCGAGATCTTTTGCAGCACCCGCCAGAGGAGCGGCAGATAGGTGTAGATCCCTGGGGAGAGCCGCCGGATAAAGCAGCCCCGCAGCAGCAATTTGTGGCTGGGCAGCTCGGCCTCAACGGGATCCTCCCGCAGCGTTACAAACAGCATCTGGCTCAGTCTCTGGCTCTGTTGCATCCATTCCCCCCTCTGAGGACTCCGTCCCGCTTACGCGATCAGCTCAAATTTTCCCTCCCTGTCTGGGATCCTCTGCCCGAGAACACAGGCCTGACCGGCAGGCCAACCTGAAGTGCCTTGATGAAGCTAGACAGAGGCCAGCGTCCGCCGCTTGGTGACCATCTGGTACACCTCGATGATGTCGCCTTCCTGCCAGGATTGGAACTTGTCGATGCCGATCCCACACTCGAAGCCCGCAGCCACTTCCCGCACATCGTCCTTGAAGCGCTTCAGAGAGTCGAGACGTCCCTCGTAAACTACCTCCCCTCTGCGGCGAACTCGCACCAGAGCATTGCGCTGCACCTTGCCCGAGAGCACATAGCTGCCGGCAACCGCACCGCGCCCGATGGGGATCACCATGCGCACCTCCGCCTGACCCAGCGGCTCCTCTACTTCTTCCGGCTCCAGCAGGCCCTCCATGGCCGCCCGCAGATCGTCCAGCAGGTTGTAGATGATGTCGTACTCCCGCACATCCACGCCCTTGTCATCGGCAGCCTGGCGGGCGCCGGGGGCCAGGGTAGTGTTGAAGCCGAGGATGATGGCGTCGCTGGCCGCAGCCAAATCCACGTCGGTTTCCGTGATCTCGCCAGGGGCCGCCAGCAGAACCCGCAACTGGACTTCCTCTTGGGGCAAGTCCCGCAACGCTGTCTGGATGGCTTCGGCGGATCCCTGGACATCCGTCTTGATGATCAAGTTCAACTCCTTGAGCTGACCTTCTTGGGCTTTGGCGGAAACGCTACCCAAGCTCACGCGACGAGACAGCAGCGCCTGTTGTAGACGGGTTTGCCGCAGCACCTCCGCCCGCTCTTGGGCAATGCGACGGGCCTCTTTTTCGTCGGTGTAAACCTGGAACTCATCGCCGGCTGCCGGGACTTCATCCAAGCCCAGCAGTTGTACTGCCGAAGAGGGCCCGGCTTCTTGCAACCGCTGGCCGCGATCGTCCATCATCGCCTTGACCCGACCCAGAACGGCCCCGGCCACCAGGGTATCCCCCACCCGCAGAGTGCCATTTTGCACCAAGAGGGTAGCCACCGGCCCGCGGGCTTTGTCCAAGTGGGCCTCGATCACCGTGCCGCGAGCGGGACGATTGGGGTTGGCCTGCAGCTCCGCCACATCGGCCACCAACAGGATCATCTCCAGCAGAGCATCCAGGTTACGGCGGGTGAGAGCGCTCACCTCCACCATGGGCGTGTCGCCACCCCACTCCTCTGGCAATAGGCCGTGCTCCGCCAACTGCTGCTTGATGCGCTCTGGCTGGCTGCCGGGCTTGTCGATCTTGTTGATGGCCACGATGATCGGCACCTGAGCCGCCCGCGCATGGCTGATCGCTTCCAGAGTTTGCGGTTGTACCCCATCGTCGGCGGCCACCACCAAAACCGCAATGTCGGTGACGCGGGCTCCCCGGGCGCGCATGGCGGTAAAAGCCTGGTGGCCAGGAGTATCCAGGAAAACGATGCGCCGCTTCTGGCCTTCAAAGTTCACATCCACATGGTAGGCACCGATGCGCTGGGTGATCCCGCCAGCCTCTCCCTGGGCCACTTTGGTGTCGCGGATGGCATCGAGGAGGGTGGTTTTGCCGTGATCCACATGGCCCATGATGGTCACCACCGGCGGACGCGAGACCAGATGGTCGATGTCCTCCACATCCAGCATTTCGGTTTTTTTGGCCTCGGGTTCTGCCTCGGGTCGGCGAATCTCATAGCCCAACTCTTTGGCCACCGACTCGGCCAGCGACTCATCCAAGACCTGGTTGATGGTCACCATCACCCCTTTGAAAAAGAGGGTTTTGATGATCTCAGTTTCGGCCACGCGCAGGCGATGGGCCAATTCCTGAACGGTGAGGCTGCCATCCAAGAGCAACACCTTCTCTTCGGGCAAGGGCTCTGTCCCGCTAGCGCGATCGGCAGCACCAGCCTCAGCGGAGGTAGGTTGCTGCTGCAAACGGGCAGCAGGGCGGGGGCGGGCAGGGGGAGCAGCCGTTGCCGCGGGTGGGCGATAGGAAGGAGGCTTGGCGGTGGGGCGAGCCAAGGGCTTGAGGGCGTTCAGCTCAGCCTGCTTGACCGCTGAAATGATGGTCATGGGATCCAAATCCAAACCATCTCCATCTCCTTCCCCCCGTCTCCGACTGCGTTTGCGTTTGGCTTGGACGCGGGCAGCCCGCCGACTGAGAGCTTGTAGCTCGTCGTCCTCTTCTTCTTCCGTTTTGCGCTTGACCTTGGGTGGGGTAGGTCTTACGGGAGCCTCCGCCAACACTGGGCTGGGACGTTCCCCAGGGATCCTCTCTGGCAAGGGAGAGGCGGCATCTGGCTCAGGGGGAGCTGGCTTGGCCACAGGACGGGTAGGGGGCCCCACCAATTCCATCCGCCGCTGCGGACGAGGAGCTTCACCGACTTCGCCGCTGCTGACACTGTCTTCTTTGGTTGCCGGGGAGCGCGTGCCAGGGCGAACGGGTGCGCTCACCAGTTGTGGACGCGGTCGCTGCGCAGGTGGAGGAGAAGGAGCTTTTTCTTCCGCAGGCTGAGGGGCACGGGCGCGGCTGGGGGATGGTGCTTCTGAAGGGCTGGGGCGACTGAGCTCGGGAGCTTTTTGCGGCGGTTCAGGCCGCTCTGCCGGCAGTTCTGCCTCGGAGGTAGCTCGTCGAGGGGGGGTGAGCACAGTTGGGCGCTTGGCCACAGAACTGGGCTCGGAGCTGCTGGCTTTGGCTGCGGCAGGTTCAGGGCGAATGGGGGGGGGTGCCGGTTGAGAAGCCGTCCCCGGCTCTTGGGTGGCCTCAGACGAGCGGACAAGAGGGGTAACCTGCCGCCGCGGTGGGCCTATGAGCTGAGCACCACCAGCCGATCCCTTTTCGGGGGAGACTCGCTCAGGTCGAGACAGCGAGGGCTTGGCAGCCGGCAGAGTTTCAGCAGTCTTGGCTTCGCCAACTGGAGCTGGCTGCTGAGCAGGCGCGGGCCGACGAATGCCGACGATCGCGCTGGCGGTGCCGGGAACTTTCTGCTGAGGGCGCTCACCGACTTTGGCTTCAGCAGGAGGCTCCGGCGGCAGGCTTTCAGATGGGGGTTTGGGCCGGGGTCGAGGAGGTTTCACAATGTGGGGGGCGCCCAGCTTGCTGCGCACCAACTCAGCTTGCTCCGGAGAAATGGTGCTGCTGTGGGTTTTGAAAGGGATCCCCAGTTGCTCACAAACCTCCAGCACATCCCGACTGTCACGCCCCATCTCACGGGCAATATCATAAATTCGAACTTTATCGGTCATTCGTCTGCTAGCCTCTGCTCCTTTACTTCTCGTCAGTTTTACTATCCAAACTCAATGGGAACCAAGTTATTGGGTTGAGCCGAACCTTTCGGGCTTTCGGGGGCTTCCTCCGGCGCATCGAGAACAGCTCGGCAATCCTCCGGGGATCCGGCCTGAAGGGAACCCAGGTCTGAAGCTGCTCTGGCAACATCCACAGGGGACATCCAGTAAAGCAACCGAGGAAGAACGAGCAAATGTCAACAGCGCCTCCAGAATAACCTCTCTGCAGTTCATCCCACTTGGCCTCAGTTTTCCAGCCAACTCCCATTCTGACAGTTGAGAGGGGCTGCCGTGTGGTTCGCAACTTAGCGAACCTGAAGAGGCGCTTTGAATATCTTACCTACATTGGGAATACCTCTAAGGCTCAGGCTTTTGGAGGAGATGTCCCTGGGAATCTTGCTCAAGAGAATCCAGCAGCCGTTGGAACAACGAGTCAGGCACAGGTGCCTTGAGGGCTCGGTTTATCTGTTGCTTGCGCCGGGCTGCCTGCAGACATTCCAGCCGCCGACAGACATAGGCAGAGCGCCCCATACCCCCGCCCAAAAGCACTTGGTGGGAATCAAATTGTCTGACCAGCCGCCACAGTTGTGAGCGAGGAAACAACTGGCGACACCCTACACAACGACGCAGCGGATCGGCACCCGGCAAGAGACTCTATCCTGCTGGTACACTACAAGCAAGCCCTATCTAGCCTACTCCAAATCCAGCGCCTGCGATCGCAGAAACTCAAAGAAATACTCCACCAACTGGGGATCCCGCCACCCTCTGGCTGTTTCTTCCCGCAAAATGTCTATAGCCTCTTGAGCAGTGAAAGCTCGCTTGTAAGGTCGCTCTGAGGTGAGGGCGTCGTAGATGTCGATGATCTGAAAGATGCGGGCCACCAGGGGGATCTCTTCCCCCTTGAGGCCGTCGGGATAACCGCTGCCATCCCAACGCTCGTGGTGGTGGCGGATGAGGGGCAACACCTCTTTCATGGTGCGTAGTGGGCGGCAGATTTGCTCCCCGATCAAGACATGGGATTTCATCACCTCCCACTCTTCCGGCGTATGCTTGCCTGTTTTACCCAAAATGGCATCGGGTATGCCCACTTTGCCGATGTCGTGCAGGTAACCTCCCCACATCAGCACCTTGATCAGGGGACGGGGCAGATGCAAAAACTCGCCGAAGCTCTTGGCCATTTGTGCCAGGCGCTCACAGTGATCCCCGGTGGTGGGATCCCGGCTTTCCACACTGCGGGCAATGGCGAACAAAACCTGGGCAGCATGATCCAAGTCTTCATTGAGGTGCTTTTGGCGAACGAGGGAACGCACCCGCGCCAACAATTCCGACTCGTCAAAGGGCTTGCTCAAGAAATCATCTGCCCCAGCTTCAATACCGCGCACGCGATTTTTGCGATCGCTGGCCGCTGTAATCAGCACCACCGGGATCAAACGCGTCTCGTCATTGGCTTTGATGCGTCGACAGACCTCGAACCCATCTAACCCCGGCATCATGACATCCAGCAAGATCAGATCCGGCTGGAAGGTTTTCAACATTTGCAGGGCTTGATTGCCGCTTTCGGCCTCGCTGACCCGATAGCCAATGCTCTGCAGCAGATCCCCCAGCAGCAGGCGGCTGTTGGGCTGATCATCGACGATCAAAAGATGACCGATCTCTGTCTCATCCGCCTCATCCGCAGAAGGTGTGACAGGGATCCCAACTGTCACGGGCATCTTGGGCATCTCGAGTTTGGCGAGTTGGGCACAGGAAAAGCTGGTCACTGCAGGATCCCAGTAGCAACACCTCTACGGTAATCCCATCAGAGAAAAAAGAGCATCAGGCTTTACACTGAGCTGCTCCGGGAAAGGGAAGGGTTTTCTCCCATCAACCCAGGGCTTTGTGAGCAATTGTACAAAGCCTAGATATCCTGGCAGCCTCCTTCTGTTTAGTCTGATACAGATGCTCCGGAGAGTGGATGCCCCAGTCAACTCCCCAGGCTCCTACGTCAGCTTGCCAGTTGAGTGTCGGGCCCGGTATTTGGCCCCCGGAGTACCGGAGAGTGCTGGGTTCTCTATGAATGCAAAATGAATGCAAAGGCCGAGAATTACGGCCCATCAAGAAATTAAGGGGCACAGCAGCAACACTTCTCTGGGAGAGGGGCTGGGGCTGATGGTCTGTTGAGAACGGGCTTGGAGTGGATGCACCTGAACTGGATGGATCCAATCCTAACTTGGGACTCTCGAATCGATTACTTGTTGAGAAAGTCCCCCAGATTGAGGATGGTGTTTTGCTCGCTGACGATGGCTTGGATGTCGTCGGGCAAGTTGCGGACATACTCGAGCTGGATGACGTTCGGGTTGCTGCGCAGCGCTTCCCCTTTGAGGGCGATGGCTTGGGCCTCACCGCTGGCTTTGACAATCATTCGTTGTTTGATGAGTTGAGCCTGCTCTACGCGAAACACTTCTCTTTGCTTCTCTTGCTCGGCAATTTGTTTGGCTTCGATGGCCGACTGAAACTCTTTGGAAAATTCCACATTGCGCAAGAGCAAGCTCTGCAGCACCAGCCCTTCTGGCTGCATTAGGCGAGAGAGCTCAGCGGCAATTTGTTCTTGGATTTCAGCTCGTTGCTCAGAATAAACGCCAATGGCCGAATAGCGGGCGATAACATTGCGCACCACGGCTTGGGAGGCGGGGCGAATAATTTTGTTCAGGTAATCGGGGCCTACATTGCGATGGATTTCGGGAACCCGATCCGGATCCAGGCGATAGCGCACCGAAACATCCAGATCCACCCGTTGCCCATCGGCAGTGAGAGCGGTGAGGGTATCGTCGGCTTTGACGCTGCGCTCTTCACTTCGGCTGGTCATGTTGTAGGTTTGGGTGCGCACATCGTAAAGGGTGGGGAACTGCAGCACCGGAATCAGCAGATGGATCCCCTCGCGGCGGGGAGTCATTTCCACTCCCGTGAGGCGGTTGAAGATGACGGCTTCGTAGCCGGGTTGGACAACCAGCAGACAACGGGGCAGGAGGGTCAGCAGCGCCAAAAGCAGGCCCAGCAGAGGCAGAAAGCGCGAAGTCTTGCGGTCAAGACTAAATGGTCTAGGGCGTCGCATGCGCATGGGCAAGGGCTCCGGGATCCAAGAGCTTTTTTATCTTAAGGGGTGTGCTGGCTAGCTCAGCACCCAGCGCTGCAGGGCAATGCCCAGCAGCAGGCCAAGGCCGCCGAAGCGTACCACCTGCCAAAAGGTAGCGGGGACAGGATTAAACACCTCTAGCACATAAGCCTGCAGGCGTTGCTCCAGTTGGCTGGCTTCAGCTTGGATTTCGGCCCATTGTTCAGGGGAAAGCTGGGCTATGCGCTCCAATTCTCTGAGGTCGGCAAGACGAGCCTGGAGACTCTGGAGTTTTTCCTGCAGAGCCTCGAGAGGATCAAAGGGATCGGGATTGGCCGTCACGGCTGGGCTTTTGTGGGGGGGTAGGCTTGGGGAGAACGGGATCCGGCAAATCCGGTTTGGATCTCGTTGAAGGGTTTGGCTTTGATCAGCCCTGGGGGAACGGGATCCAACTTGAAGAGGGCGCGAATAGCGTTTTCCACCTCGGTGATGGGGCGGTTGCCGACGGATTGATAGACGATATTTCCCTCTGGGTCGAAGAGGAGGGTTTGAGGCACTTGTCCGGTGTAGTATTGGCCGCGCTCGTCGCCGGGCAGGAGGGAATCGACGGAATAGGGGATGAAATAGACCCCCAGCCCGTAGCGAACCTGCAGGTTGGCAATGGTGGCGGCGTATTTTTTGCAATCGCTACTGTCATCGATGTAATACACGAGGAGGGCCGGGATCCCTTGCTCTTTCGCCTGCTTCAAGGAAACGCGAGGGGGGATCATGCCGCCATTGGCCCCGTAGAGGGCAAAGATGTTGCCATCGTAACGGTCGTCGTTGAGCAGGGCGCTGGCGGGAGGGGAAAACCAACCTGTCAAAGCGATGAGCAGAGCCACCAGGAAGATACGAAGCAACAGCATGATCTCATCCTCTTGTAAACTACCCAACTCCGACCGCTAAAGCGGTACGGAGCGGGCTTTCAGTAGCCCTGAGCCTGCTCTGCTCTACCAGAGAACAAAACAGGCCCGAACCTCTAGGCTG
>NZ_JBSSAC010000031.1:0-32920 GCF_054058315.1 Thermostichus sp. MS-CIW-40 | reverse complement strand
GAAGACTTCTTTACTACTGATCAATCCATCCTCCTTCCGAAGTTGGTTTGCTAAGTGCTGCTATTGTACCCCTTGAGCCCTTAACAGGCTGTATCACTATGGAAATAACTTGTAATCTTGACCGCAGCCGTAGCGCCAAGCCTCGCGGCGCCGCTTCCAGAAGTAGTCCTGGGGGTTGGTTTCCGGCTCCGGGCGATCTGTTAGCCTTTGCAGCAGCTCGTAGAGGCCAAGGGCGCCAAAGTGGCCCGCCCATGCCACCAGCTCCGGCAACCCCAACCGAGGCAAAAGTCTGGCTACCAAGCTGGGATCCCGACGCGTCACCCCCCACAGGGCCTGGGCCAAGCCGCCAAACTGCACCACATCCTGCAAAAAGGGCTGCACCACCTGAGGGCCAGCGGCAACCATGGCCGCAAACACCCTGCTCAACAGGCGGTTAATGCTATTGGGATCCCAACTTTTGTTCTGCAGAGGGGGAATCATGGCCTTCTGAAATAGCCAGGTCACGGCCAAGTTGGGCTGGTAGGGTTGCAGCAGGGCCAGGGCTGCCTGGTTCAACTGCCGTTGCGCCAGGGCCTCGTGGATCCCCTGCTGTAGGCGATCCAGGTGGCGCAACATGGCGCCAAAGCCGCCAAAGCTTAGAGGCGACTGGCTGCCACTGCTATCCCCCACCGCCAATAGGCGATCCCAGGGCAGTTGCAGCGGGCTGCGGCGGTAGGCGGGGAAAACGCCACATAGCTTGCGCACCCAGCGGATCTGGGCCAGCTCCACCCCCTGGTAGGCTGGCAGCAGCCGGCAGTAATCCCGCCAGAGCTGCTCTAGACTAGGCCGCCGGAGATCCCGGTCGCAGTAGGTAAAAAGATAGGTGGTGCGCCCATCGCGGGCGGGGAAGGCTTCCCAAAAGGGCTGGTAGCCATTCTGGGCCGGGGTAAAGCTGTAGAAGAGATCCCCGCTGGGTTGGTCGGGCAGCCCCTGGGCACAGGATCCCACCACCAGACAGACGCTATCTGGCGGCTGCCCTTGGCGAGCCTGGGCCGCGATGGGCGAGCGGTGCCCCATGGCATCCACCAGCAGTTGAGCACGGATCTGTCCCTTGGTGGTCTGGAGGCAGATCCCATCGGGGTGAACGGTGGCACTTTGAAAGGCAGTCTGCTCCCACACTTGGCCCCCCCAGGCCAGGAAATGCTGCTTGAGGAACTCCAGGAGGCTGACTGGATCCACGCCCACATTCAGCACTCCCTCCACCCACCAGTGGGGGCCCTCCCCAAAGCCAATCCGCCCCCTCGGGTAGTGGGTAACCTGGACTGCCTCCCACTCGGGCGGGGTAAGCAGCTCCAGCTCTAACAACACCTGCAGCTCCTGGTGTGAGGTGTTCCACTCCTGCTCCCGCCCCCGCAGGATCCCGCGCTCCAGCAGGATCGCCCGCCAGCCCCGCTTGGCCAAAGCCGCTGCCAAGAAGATCCCCAGGGTGCCACCGGCAATGACAACATCCACCTCCCAGCTGCCCAAGCTCTGGGAAGCCTGCTGCACGACTGTCGGCGGTAACTCCCTCCGCCTCTGCCGCAGGGATCCCCACCAGGCATCCGAGGCGGGCAAGGCTTCCGGCGGGGGGACAACTTCAGCCATCGGCAGGAGCATGACTCTAGTCAATAATAAGCTCAACTATACTGAAAATAATGTATAATATGTTCAGTACGGATTACTACCAGTTGATCTTTCTGTTTACTTTCGAGTCTGCCAACATGGTAGCCAAAGCAAAGCAGAAAATTGGTAGTAAGACGACACGGAAACTGCGCTTTGGGTATTCTACTCAAAGCTTTGCGGGATACCGCCATTCTGTTTGGACTCCGTCCCGCTAACGCGAATGGAAACAAACAGAATGCTATCGCTGCATAGTTGAACAGTGATGTTCAGCAGTGTTCAGCGTAAATGTATCAGGAACCCACAAGACCATCCTCTTCACCCTAAATCAAGCCCCGACTTTTGAGGCGACGGTGGAGCAAAAGCAGCGTATCCGCCTCGCCGACATTGCCCGGAAACAACACCACCGGCAGGTTGGGAAAGCGGGGATGATCGGACGGGGTGATCACCATCGAGATCCCTGGGTAAATTTGCCCCAGCAAACGCACTGCCGGCAAGTCGAGGCCAGTGCTGAGGGTGTCGTTGGAGGTGATGCCACCCTTGCTGATGAGGTAGCCAATTCCCGGCGGCAACCCCTGCACCACGCCCATCAACAACCGCGAAACCTTCTGTCCAAAAGCCAGGCGCCTTTCTACGGCGTCCTTTTCGAACGTCAGTTCCTCCCGGCTGGTGTAGACCACCGGCGTCAGACCCTGCTCATAGGCGCTGTGAACTTGGGCCAGGATCCCTGGCAGCAGCTCCGCGTCGGGATCCAATAGTCGCCTCACCTCCACCTCGATGCCTTGGGTTTCAGGCTCCTGCAGAAGGCGGGCCAACTGCTGGCTGGACTTTTGCACATGGGATCCCACAATCACCACCCCTGGCCGATCTGAGCGGACAAACCGCCCCATCTGCTCTGGCAGAACCGGCTGTGGCGGCAACTGGGCCAGAGCCGTCAAGAGGCTGGCGGCGCTGCGGAACAAAAAGCGCTTCCCCTGCTCTATAGCCGCCCAAACATCCTGGGCAAAGCGATCCAGATCCGCCTGGGTTTCTCCATCCACCACACAGCAGACATTCCCCTCCAGACTCAAAAGCCGCTCCAGACAGCCGGCGCGAATCTGCTCTAGGGTCAATCGCTCCACCTGCTCAGCCCGGATCCGCCCCTGGGTTTTCTCCTGCACATAGTCCGGCAAATAGCTGTGGTGGTAGCCAAACACCGCATCCCGAGCAAACTCCGTCTCATGCACCGGCACCCAGCGCTCCCCCACCCGTAGGTAGTGGACACTGTTGCGGGTGATGCGCCCTCCCTCAAAAAAGGCCGGCACCAGAAAATGGGCATCAAAAGGCCCCAGCTCTGCTGCCATCACATCCGTTTCCAGGGGGTAATGCCCCCGCAGCGTCGAGTCGGAGCGGCTGACGAAAATAGCCTGCTCACATCCCAGCTCCGCCATCACCTCCTTCAACGCCCCACATACCGACCGCGTCACCTCCGCTGCCTTCGCCGGGGGCAAAGCCCGAGTATTGGTGAGGATGAAGCGAATCGGCGAACGATCCTGCAACCCCAGCTTCAAGGTCTCCGGATCCCAGCGGGTGAGGAGCAAGCAACTGTGAACGGTTTGGGATCCGGTGGGATCATCGTCCAACACAACGATAGGGGGGAGAGCCATGAGACCGTCTCAATCGACAAAGCAACCCGAGAACTCCAGACAGACGAATCCCCCTCAAAGGGCAACCGCTATTTTCATCTTCCCCCAAGTTGGCCATCTTCCCTGCCCCTATTCCAGGCGAAGTTTGCCATGATTGAGATCAACTGGCTCTGTTGAATCCAAAACGACTGCAGACATTTCCCCCCTGCCCACATTCATGGGAGAAAGCCATGGGGCAAGCCGAGCTGCAACTTCACATCAAACGGGTACAGCAGGACGTGCTGCGCATGGGGGCGCTGGTGGAAAAGTCGGTGGTCTTGGCCCAGCAGGCCCTGTTTGAACAGAACTTGGCCGCCGCCGAACAGGTGATCGCCCAAGACAAGCAAATTGACCGTTTTTATCGTCAAATCGAGAAAGACTGTATTAATTTGATTGCCTTGCGCTCCCCGGTGGCGCGGGATCTGCGCTGGATCAGTACCCTGATGCAACTGGTACGCGATCTGGAGCGGATTGGCGACTACGCCAAAGATTTGGCCGAAGTGGCCCTGCGCTTGGTCATGTACCCGCCGCCCCCGGAGCTGGGTCGTATTCAGGTGATGATGCAGCGCTGCCAGAAAATGCTCAGCCACAGCCTGGTGGCCCTGACGGAATTGGATGCTGACCTGGGCCGACAACTGAAGCGGGAAGACGACGCCGTTGATGAAGATTACACTAACCTTTACAATACGTTGGCGCAGCAGTCTGACATTCGCGGATCGGTCGAGCCTATTCTATTGATGTTGCTGGCGATCCGTTACCTGGAGCGTCTGGCCGACCACAGCACCAACATCGGCCAGCGGGTTGCCTTCATTGTCACCGGCCAGCGTGACTAACGCCAACGGGTTGGGTCTTGCGATGTCTTAACCCCTCTTCTTCTCTTCTCTTTTGCCAATACCCAAAATGGACTTCTCTCGAATTTTTCAGCATTTTCTCTCTCAGCCTCCCGAGCAATTGACCGACAAAGATACTCTTCTTGCCCTCTTGCAGTCCCCCGACCCAGAAGCGCCGGAAATGCTGGAGATTGCCCTCGATGGCCTGGTGCGGGCCGGGTTTCTGGAACGACTAGGGGATCCACCCCGTTATCGGCGCAAGCCGGACGAATCTTTGGTGGTGGGGCGTTTGCGCTGTTCCAGCAAAGGCTTCTGCTTCGCCATTCGGGACGAGCCGGGGGTGGAGGATGTGTACATCCACAGCAGCAACCTCAGCGGCGCTTGGAATGGGGATCAGGTGTTGGCGCGGGTCACCAAAGATGGCAACCGTCGCCGCAGCCCTGAGGGAGAGGTGGTGGCCGTTGTGGAGCGGGCCAATTCTGCCCTGGTGGGTCGCCTCAAACAGACGGAACAGGGTTTTCGGGTGGTGCCCTTGGATGACCGGCTGCTGTTCGAGCTGGCCCTGACGGAGGGATCCCCTGTCGAGCTGGCAGAGGGGCGGGTGGCCTATGTGGAGGTGGATCGCTACCCGCTGGGGGATCTACCCCCAACCGGAACCATTCGCAAAATCTTGGGCGACGGCCCAGAAGCCTCCATCGATGCAGATTTGGTCTGTTGCAAGTACGACCTACCGCAGGAGTTTCCCGCCCCGGTGTTGGAGGCAGCAGCAGCTCTGCCCAAAAAGCTCAGCCGCTCTGACCAAAAGGGCCGCCGCGATCTGCGCGACTGGTTTTGCATCACTTTGGAGCCTTTGGATCTGCAGCATCCCCACGGCTTGGAACCCAACGTGGCTGTTTCCTTGCAGCGGCAAGAGAATGACCACTGGCTGCTGGGGATCCACATTGCCGACGTAGCCCACTGGCTGGATCCCGACCACCCCTTGGAACAAGAAGCTCAGCAGCGGACGGCCACCGTCTACCTCGATACGATGGTGCTGCCTCTCTTTCCGCCGGAGGTGCACAACCGCCTGGCTCTGTTGCCACAGCAGGAGCGCTTGGCCTATTCGCTGCTAGTGACCCTCGACCCAGAAGGGGTGGTACAAAACTTCGAGATTTACCCCAGCCTGGTGCAATCGCGGGCTCACCTGTCCTATGGTCAGGTGCAGGCTCTTTTGGCCACCACCGCCGACTTGGGCCCCGACGAAGAAGTGCCGGAGTTGATGGCCCTGCTGCAAAACCTGCTGCACCTTAGCCAGATCCTGCGGGCCAAACGTCACCAGGCGGGGGGATTTGACCTGCCCCTGTTGGATTTGCTCACTCCCCACTCTGCCGATGAAAGCGGCTACGGCCCCCTCTTGATCAGCGATCGCCTCGGCGCCCATGCCCTGATGACGGAAATTCTCCTGCTGGCCAACCAAATCCTGGGCCACCATTTGCGCCAGTTGGGGATCCCTTCTTTGGCCCGCGTGCAGCCTGCCCCTGCCGCCGAGGCCCTGCAGAGCTTTTTGCGCCTGGCCAATGCCATGAAGCTGGATCTGAATTTGCAAGATCCCGCTGTCGTAACCCTGGCGGACTGGCAGCGGATTTGTGCCCGCATCACCGCTCCCGATGTGTTGGCCTCTGGCGCGAGCCCGGCCTTGGTGGCGCAGATGCTGGCCACCTTGCCCCCGGTCGAGTATCGTCTCCAGCCTCTGGAAGAACACCTGGGCCATTTTGGGTTGGGCCTCAAAGAACCCTACGCCACCTTTACGGCCCCCTTGCGCCGCTATGCCGACTTGCTCAATTTGCGTGCTCTGCACCTGGCCCTGAGCAAAGGACGCGATCGCCGCAGCCCTCGCTCCAAAACCGTGGTGGATCTGCACGGCCCCAGCGGCTACGGCCAAATCGACTGGCAGGTGTTGCCGCCCAAGGTGCAGGAGGAATGGCAGGCGTTTCTCCAGGCGCAACTGCCCAAAATTCAGGAGGGGTACCGGATCCGGCAGCAGGCGGAGCGGGAGCTGATGGGCCTGAAGCGCTCTGAGTTCATGCAAAAGCACCTGGGAGAGGTGTTCCCCGGCCTAATCATCGGTGTCCAGAACTACGGCTTTTTTGTCCAGGTGGATCCCATCTTGGCGGAAGGCTTGGTGCGGGTCAGCACCCTGAAAAACGATTGGTACGAGTACCGCAGCCGTCAGCAGGCGCTGGTGGGACGCAAGAGTCGGCGCCAGTTTCGCCTGGGGGATCGGGTGGAGGTGCAGATTAAGAACGTGGATTACTACCGCCAACAAATTGACCTGGCGGTAATCGGGGAAGGCCGTCCCTACGAAGAAGAAGAATAAGGCGGGGATCCCTCCATGGATCGCAGCTGGAGAGGACGGTTGTTGCGAACTCTGGCTCTGGCAAAATAGGCGATACCTAGATCAGGAAGATCCTACCGGAGCTTCCGGCACCCAGCTCTACTGCCCCGAAAGAGTCCAGGGTGCTCCCTGTGTCTGTATTGCCTTCCTATACTGAGTAGCAAAGCTCTGCCGAACTTCTATGCAGCCCACCAATCCCAACCAATTTACCGAAAAAGCTTGGAGCGCCATTGTCCAGTCCCAAGATGTGGCCCGGCGGCACCAGCAGCAACAGTTGGAAACCGAGCATTTGCTGATCTCCCTTCTGGATCAAGAGGGGGGGCTCACCCAAACCCTCCTGCAACGGGCAGGTATCGATCCGAGGCTGGTGCGGGATAAAGTGGAAAGCTTCATCAACCAGCAGCCCAAGTTGGCGCGGGTGGATCAGCTCTACTTGGGTCGCGGCCTGGAAACCACCCTGGATCGGGCCGAGGAGTTTCGCAAAGAGTACGGCGATGATTTCATCTCGGTGGAGCACTTGTTTTTGGGATCCCTGCAAGATGAGCGGGTGGGCAAGCGGGTCTTGGCACCCCTGGGCCTGACGGTAGAGCGCCTCAAACCGGTCATCAAAGAGGTGCGAGGCAAACAGCGGGTCACCGACAAAAACCCCGAATCCCGCTACGAAGCCCTGGAGCGCTATGGCCGCGATCTCACCCAGGCGGCCCGCGAAGGGAAGCTGGACCCGGTGATCGGGCGAGATGACGAGATCCGCCGCGTCATTCAGGTGCTCTCCCGCCGCACCAAAAACAACCCCGTCCTCATCGGCGAACCCGGCGTGGGGAAAACAGCCATTGTGGAGGGCCTAGCCCAGCGCATCAACCGGGGAGATGTGCCGGAGTCTCTGAAAAACCGGCGAGTCATTGCTCTGGACATGGGCGCTCTCATTGCCGGGGCCAAGTACCGCGGGGAATTTGAAGACCGCCTCAAAGCTGTGCTCAAAGAGGTCACTGAATCCGAAGGCCAGATCATCCTCTTCATCGACGAGTTGCACACCGTTGTCGGCGCCGGGGCCGGCGAAGGGGCCATGGATGCCGGCAACTTGCTCAAACCCATGCTGGCGCGGGGCGAGTTGCGCTGTATCGGCGCCACCACCCTGGATGAATACCGCAAGCACATCGAAAAAGATGCGGCCCTAGAACGCCGCTTTCAGCCGGTGTACGTGGATCAGCCTTCGGTGGAAGATACCATCTCCATCCTGCGCGGCCTCAAAGAGCGCTACGAGCTGCACCATGGGGTCAAAATCAGCGACTCCGCCTTGGTGGCGGCAGCGGTGCTCTCCAACCGCTACATCTCCGAGCGCTTCCTGCCCGACAAAGCCATCGACCTGGTGGACGAGGCGGCGGCCAAGCTGAAGATGGAGATCACCTCCAAGCCCGTCGAGCTGGACGAGATCGACCGGCGCATCATGCAACTGCAGATGGAGGAGCTCTCCCTGAAAAAAGAAGATGATGCTGCCTCTAGAGATCGCCTCAGCAAAATTGAGCAGGAGCTGGCCAACCTGACGGAGCGACAACGGGAGTTGAATGCTCGCTGGCAATTTGAAAAAGAGGCTATCGAACGCCTGCAAAGCCTTAAAGCCGAGCGGGACGCCGTCAAGCTTCAAATCGAACAGGCTGAACAAAAATATGACCTCAACCGCGCTGCCGAGCTCAAGTACGGCAAGCTGATGGAATTGGAGCGGCAAATCCAAGAGCAGGAGGCTCACCTGGCCAAGCTGCAGACCAACGGCGAGCCGCTGCTGCGGGAGCAAGTGACTCCTGAAGATATCGCTGAGATCGTCTCCCGCTGGACTGGGATCCCAGTCACCAGCCTGATGGAGTCGGAAAAGCAGAAGCTGCTGCGCCTGGAAGCCCATTTGCACCAGCGGGTGGTGGGCCAAGACGAGGCGGTAGCCGCCGTAGCGGCAGCCATTCGGCGCGCCCGGGCCGGCATGAAGGATCCCAATCGGCCCATTGGCTCGTTCCTGTTCATGGGCCCCACTGGCGTCGGCAAAACCGAGCTAGCCCGCGCCTTGGCGGAGTTCCTCTTCGACAGCTCCGAGGCGATGGTGCGCATCGACATGTCCGAGTACATGGAGAAGCACTCGGTCTCTCGTCTAATCGGAGCTCCTCCAGGCTACGTGGGCTACGAAGAAGGCGGGCAGCTCTCCGAGGCGGTGCGGCGACGCCCCTACTCGGTGGTGCTGTTTGACGAGGTGGAAAAAGCCCACCCGGATGTCTTCAACATCCTGCTGCAGGTGCTGGACGATGGCCGCATCACCGACTCCCAAGGGCGGACAGTGGACTTCAAAAACACCATCATCATCATGACCAGCAACATCGGCAGCGACCTCATCCTGGAAATTGGGGCCGATGAAAGCCGCTACGAGGAGATGAAAACTCAGGTGCTGGCCATGCTGCGGCACCACTTCCGACCGGAGTTCCTCAACCGGGTGGACGAGCTGATCATCTTCCACGCCCTCACCAAAGAGCAAATTCGCCAGATTGTCGGCCTGCAAATGCAGCGGGTGGAAAAGCTGCTGGCAGATCAGCAAATCGAGATCCTGCTCACCGAAGAAGCCAAGGACTACCTGGCAGAGGTGGGCTACGACCCAGTGTTCGGGGCCCGTCCCCTGAAGCGGGTGATCCAGCGGGAGATCGAAAATCCCATTGCCACCAAGCTGCTGGAAAACGAGTTCCTGCCCGGCGACCGCATTTTGGTGGATGTAGCCAACGAGCGGTTGATCTTCCGCAAGATCGGCTCTCAGCCCAGCCAAGAGCCGCCGGCGGCTGTGGCCGTCAGCTAAGTCGGGGTCCTTCCGTCAAAGCGTAATCACTTGGTCAGGTGGGTTGTCTTTCAAGGCCTCGTAGAGGTCGGGGAAGCAGCCCACCTGCACGCCTTTGACCACGTTTTTAGGAACGCAGTAGCCCGGCTCCTTGCGCCCACGTCCCTGGGCGTCGCACCACTTGGGTTCCCCTTCCGCCAGGTTGCGCTCCAGAGCGCACATGTCACACATCATCAGCAGGATGTTTTGCTCTTGGGCAACTTTGGCCAAGCGCTCGCCAATGGGATCCCCCTGCCGCAAAACAAAGCAGTTGTCGTCGAAAAAGAACATGCCCACCACCTGCACTCCATGCACCCCTGCTTCTAGCTGGGGCAGGATCATCTGGCCCAATTTGTAGGTGCCGCAGCGGGGATGGGTGAACACGTAGGCAACTTTCATGAGGCCCTCCTTGCTGTTTTCAATTTTGATTATCAGTAATTATCATTTTCAGAGTAACACGAGTTTCTGGGCCAGAGTTGCCGGACCCAGCAGGCCGAGGTGTGTGGTGATCGGCAAACCAGCCTGAGACCGTTCCTGAGGCTTTTGCGCCATCCCGCCCTCAGGCCTGGCTTCTCTCCCACAAAGGGAGAGGGAAGCTAGGATAGGCTACTGCGCCACTTCTGTCCTGCTGCTATCGGAAGCCCTTGCGGGATAGCAGGGATCCCTGGCTAGCGCTGAAACTGAAGAGCCTTTCCCCGCACCGAGGGATCCACCTGGCCGTTTTGAAAGGCAATCTGTCCGCCCACGATCGTGACTAGGGGCCAGCCCACCAATTCCCAGCCCTCGAAGGGACTCCAGCCGCATTTGGTCAGCAGCTCTTCCCGCCGCACCGGTTTGGGTGTGTGGCGATCCACCAGCACCAGGTCGGCGTCGTAGCCCACCTGCAGCCGCCCTTTGTTGGGGATCCCGTAGAGGCGGGCCGGCGCCTCACACATCCACCGCACCACCTGCGCCAGCGTACAACGCCCCTGCTGGGCTGCCGTCAACATCAGGGGCAAGGCCGTCTCTACTCCCGGCATACCCGAGGGGGAGTGGGGATAGGGCTGAGCCTTTTCTTCCAAAGTATGAGGGGCATGGTCGGTGGCAATGCAATCCAGGATCCCGTCCTGCAGCCCCTGCCACAGTTGGGCCAGGTTAGCGGGATCCCGCAGGGGGGGGTTCATCTGGGCCAGGGATCCCAGCCGGGCGTAATCGGCGGTGCTGAGCAGCAGGTGCTGAGGGGTCACTTCTGCCGTCACCCAGGCCGGCTTGTGCTGGCGCAGCAGTTCCACCTCTAGGCCGGTGGAGAGGTGCAAAATGTGCAGCCGATGGCGGTAGCGGGTGGCCAAGTCCAAAGCCCGCCGTGAGGCGATCAGGGCCGATTCCTCGTCCTGAATTTGCGAGTGAACGGCTACATCTGTGCGTCCGGCAAACAGGGCCTTACGGGCTTTGATGCGAGACAGATCTTCGGCATGGACGGCAATTAAAAAGTTGGGATCCGTTTCCCCGAAAATCCGCTCCAGCGCCGCCTGATCATCCACCAACAGGGGCCCATGCATGGATCCCATGAAGATTTTGATGCCACAGGCTCCCTGCACCGTTTGCAACTCTTCTAAGTTATCGGCAGTGGCCCCGATGAAAAAGCCGTAATTGACCACACACTTGCTGCCTGCACGGGCCAACTTGTCATCCAGCGTCGCTTGGTCAATCGTCAGCGGGTCGGTGTTGGGCATCTCCAAAAAGCTGGTCACCCCGCCCCGGGCACAGGCCCAGGATCCCGTCTGCAGGTCTTCTTTGTGCTCGCGGCCAGGCTCGCGAAAGTGAACTTGGGGATCGATAACCCCCGGCATCAAGGTATGGCCCTCGGCGTCGATGACCTTGGCCACCCCTTCTGGCGAGAGGTTTTGGCCGATTTGGGCAATGCGCCCCTCCCGCACCAGCACATCCCCCCGCCAGGGATCCCCTTCCGGCACCAGCAGCTCAGCATTTCGGATCAGCAAATCTCCAGACAAAGCTCCGCCCTCCCCCAAAGGCGCTCTCAAGATAAAGACTATTGACTTGGCTCCGCCAGCACAGCCGCATCTGGATCCAGTAAACTACCCGGCTCCGACCGCTAAGCGGTACGGAGCGGGCTTTCAGTAGCCCTGAGCCTGCTCTGCCCTACCAGAGAACAAAACAGGCCCGAACCTCTAGGCTGGTTTACGGCAGCCCCCAAGAGCGCAATCACATTCGCACCATTCAAATCCGCATCCCCTTCCCATCCACAGTGTCCACACTTAAACTTCTTTCCACTGCGGTAGGATTGCGCAGGGTCGGGATGAATGTGCAAACACCGGTGGCAGGTCTGCGACGTGTAGGCAGGCGGAACAAGAATCAGAGCAACCCCTGCACGCAGAGCCTTGTATTCCAGAAACTGCCTCAGCTGGTAGAACGCCCAACTGTTGGCCCTGCGCCGTTCGGCTTTGCTGCGTGGCTGTTGATTGACCCTTTCCCGATCGCGCCAGCGGGACGGAGTCCTTATCCCTGTCAAGTCTTCCAGAGCAATAGCGCTGTTTGTCGCCTTTGCCCTAGAGACAATAGCTTTGGAGATGCGATGATTGACCCACGTTTTTGCTACGCAACGCTGACGCGACTGAAAGCGTCTTTCCTTGCCAGACAGCCGTTGCAACAGTTCTCTGCATCTGCGCCGCGAACTGCGGGTGCCCTTACTGGCTTTACGTTGGAGTGCCGCCCTCAACCGCGAGTGATGGTCTCGGACTTTGTTCAACTGCTGTCCATTCCAGTTATCTCCTTCCGATGTATGAGCAATATCCGTCCTTCCCAAATCCACGCCCAGCACTCTGCCCGTGCGTTGCGGTGGGGATGGCTCCGTTTCCACACAGATTTGAATAGATTAGGAGCCGTCTTTACGCTTGACCAGAGTGGCAGATTTGGGATTGGAGCCCGCCAGCCGTTCTCTCTGGTAGCGGCCAATCGCCAGCTCAAAGCGCTCTCGACCCTCCACCGTGGTCAGCGACACCGTCCAGTCTTTCTCGCGGAACGAAAAGATACGAGCGTCGTAGGTAGCGAAGCCACCCTTGAACGCTTTGACGGGGCGGTTTTTCTGTTGGGCAACTTTACGGGCGCCGGCCAGCCGCCTGCAGACCTGCTGGGCCAAGTTACTGGACAAGCCAAACCGAGCGCGAATCTGGTAATAGCAAAGGGACTGGAGTTTGACTGCGTTGACTACTTTTTCTGGTGTGTTTTGGTTGACCCAGTTCAACGCCTGCACAAAGGCATCCATTGTCGCATCCAACTTTGCGGCTTGCGACTGGGACACCTTGAGCTTGCAGGAGACGGTCAGGACTTGGGTCATGGTTCTATCATAACTTCCGCATTCCTCCCGACACTGACCCTACGGGTACAGTGCGGGGCTCCTGCGATTTCTAGCTGACAGATGGGCGATCAGCCGATCCACCAACCGCGAGAGGGTTGCCTGTTCTTCTGGGCTGAGACAGCCGTAGGTTTGCTCCCGCAACTGCCAAATCAGAGGGGGTAAAACGTCTTTCAGCTCCTCCCCTGCAGGTGTGAGGTAGACCCGCCAAATCCGCCGATCCTCAGGATCTCGCTGCCGCCGGATCAGCTCCCGTTTTTCCATGCCATCCAACACCCCGGTCATGGTGCCCCCCAACTGCTGCAAGCGCTCACAAATAGTGGAAGTAGGGATCCCGTCTTCTTCCCAAAGGCAGCAGAGCACCACCCAATGGGAGATGGTCAGGCCAAAAGGCTCCAAATGAGACTGCAACTTCCGCCGCACCAATTGAGACAACAGCCGAATGCGGTAGCCCAGGGAGTTGGGGGCGAGAATGTCATGCCACCGTTCCAGGAAAGCCTGCTTTTCCGATTGAACCATCTCCCCGGTTTGACTGTTTCCCATCGGCGGCCTGGAATGCTCGGAATCTAAATCGCCCTATTTTATCTTTTACTGAGGAGAAGGAGAGAAGGAGCTTACGGTTTGCCGAGAAGGTTGTGTGATCTGCAGTACGGCCTAGCCCTTGCACAGCCAACAGACGATCTGCGGCCATTACAGTTGCAAAAGATATCCATAAAGATATCCATCAGGCCATACAACATTTTTTGGCTACCCATCAGCTAGAAATTGCAGGAGCCCCGCACTGTACCCGTAGGGTCGGTGTCGGGAGGAATGCTATAATAATACTGCGGACACCAGAAACGGTTGTTTAAGGCACTGGTAACGGTCGATTGGGGGTGCTGTAAACCACCCCAGAGGCTCGTGCTTGGCTTGCTAACTGCAGGGCTACTAAAAGCCCCCTCCGTACCGCCTAGCGGTTGGTGTCGGGTAGTTTACGTCACAGCCGACTGGGATCCCTGACAAGCAAAAGATGGGCTTGCCTTGGCCGGAGTCGATAACGCTGGAAAAGGCTGGCACAGAGATTTGCCAAGGCAGTTCGGATGGCACTAGAGTAGCGTCAAGTCTTTTGCCAGCCCGTTGTCCTTTGCAAGTGTCTTTGTGAGGTCATCATGCCGCTTATCCCACAGGGGTTGCGCCCCCATCGTCGTCTCCTCTGGGCAGGGATCCCGTTAGCTGGTGCTTTGGCCTTGGGGGCCTGCTGGAGCAACCCCACAGGTGCTGAAGTCGAGTCTCCCACATTGACTCAGAATCCCTTCCCCCCCATCCCCACTCCACCGCCGCCGCTGCCTTCCCCAAGTGGGACTCCGGGCCTTCCCCCTTGGTGGCCCCGCGCCCAATCGCCGCAGTGGGAAGATTCTCCTTACGCTTCGGTCTTGTCCGGCTTTTTGCAAGGATTGGCGGCCCAAGGGGGAGCGCTCTCTCAACAGGGGATCCTGCTCTGGACGCCGGAAGGGGAGCTGTTGGCGGAGCATGGGCTGGATCGACCTTTGCCGGTGGGAGCCTTGGATCAGTTGGCCATCAGCTTGATGGCCCTGGAGACTTGGGGTTACGAGCATCGCTTTGAGACCCGCTTCTACACCACAGGCCATCGGTTGGGCCATCGCTTGACGGGAGATTTGATCCTGGTGGGTGGCGGGGATCCCTATTTCACGGAAGCGAATGTGGCAGAGCTGGCCCGTCATTTGCATAGCCTCAACATTCGCCAGATCGACGGGGATGTGAAGGTGTTGCCCCCCTTCCGTTTGCTGGGCCAACCCGATCCTTTGGGCGGCGCTCAGCGTTTGGCAGAACTCCTCAGCAATACTCAACAACCCCATCCGGTTGTCATTCGCGGCTCGGTGTCAGTCCTAACAGCCCTCCCCGCGGACGCCCACTGCCTGGCCAGCTACACCTCGCTACGGCTGGGATCCCTGTTGCAGATCCTCAATGGCAGCAACGACCGAGCCATGGCAGAAGCCCTGTTGGCGCAACTGGGGGGCGAAACAGCCCTGCTGGAGTACCTGCGGCAGCGGTTGGCGGCTCAGCCCATTTCCCGCCTGGATTCCCAAATGGCCCCCGCCGAGCAAGACATTCGCCTGGGGCAAAGAGGGCGAGCGCTGTACCTTTCCCCCCGCGCTCTAGCTCATCTCTGGGAACACCTGGTAGATTTCACAGATGGGGATCCGACTCGGATCTTGCCCAGAGCGGGCACTGGCCACAGCACCCTGCGGGCGCGCACCTTGCCCCCAGGCACGGCTGCTCAGGTGGGATCCGCTGCGGATCGGCTGATGATGATGGGGCAATTGCCGGATGGCACCCGCTTTATCCTGCTCAACCAAGGTCCTGACCTGGGCATTTTGCGCCAGCAACAGGATCAGTTTCTGCAGGATGTGGTGGCCACTTCTGAGCCTCTCCGCCGCTAATGCTGACCTCAATTCGAACTTAATTTGAGATACAGCTCTCCCCCCCACTTTCCCCATAGGAGGCGGAAGCTCAAGACCCCAGAGCCCCACAGGTTAGGAACAGGGTCAATTCATTTAAGAATGAGACGGCCCTGCAGCTAAGAAGGCATGGAGGTAGACCTCAGGAGGAAGCTTAGACCTGAGAGAGAGTCATAGGGTATGTCCAGGAAGGGAGCAGTTGCACGGATGAACAAGGTTAGTCGTGCAACAGTTTATCGCTGGCTGAACCGAGAAGACCTGAGGCCGACAAAAGTCAAGACCCGCAAGCGCAAGATAGACTCGGCTGCCCTGCAGCAAGACGGAGACCAGTACCCAGAAGCTCGACTGAAGGATAGAGCCCGGTCTGGCGTCCAACCCGTCCTGCCAGCGGGACGGAGTCCTCGCGCTATTGACTGTGCTCTTGAGAATGAGAAGGTGAAAGTAGCACAAAAAAAGAGTTATGGTCATTTCAATTAAACCAGGAGACTGCGCCCACACCTAAAACTTTGAATGCACGGGGCCATAGGGCTTTTCTCAATGGCCCAGGCAATGGCTCAGGCGTCTCACCCTAACCTGAAATGACTACCCGAAATGACCATAAGTACCTGTTTTTCTCCGACAATTGACTTTTGCTGCTGATGCAAACTCTTTGGCAGACCATCGCCCAGCACCTTTCAGAAGCAACAGGGGATCCCATCCAGCCCCTACAGTATCGTTCTGTGGGCGGGGGCAGCATCAACGCCACCTATCGGTTTTCCTGCGCTTCCCAAAGCCCTCTTGCAGAAGGGGTAAAAGACTACTTCGTCAAATTGGCCCGTGGGGGAGAAAGGGCGCTGGAGATGTTTGCAGCGGAAGCTGCGGGCTTGCAAACCCTAGCGGCTGCCCAGGCCATTCGCGTGCCCCAGCCCATCATCTGGGGATCCGTAGGAGAGCAGGCCTACTTGGTGCTGGAATACCTGGAGCTAACCTCGCCCCGTCCGCAGACTGCGGGTTTATTGGGATCCCAGTTGGCCCAGTTGCACCGCACCCTATCCCCCAACGGCAGCTACGGTTGGGAGCGCGACAACACCATCGGCTCCACGCCGCAGATCAACAGTTGGCGGCAGAGCTGGCTGGACTTCTACCGGGATCAACGGCTGCTCTACCAGGTCAGGCTGGCTTGTCAGCGAGGCTACCGGGGTGAGTGGGTGGCTCACGCAGAGCGGGTGATGGCGGAGCTAGAAGCTTTTTTTCAGGATTACAGGCCAGAACCCGCTCTGTTGCATGGAGATCTGTGGGGCGGCAACTACGGGGCCTTGCCCGATGGATCCCCGGTGATTTTCGATCCGGCCACCTACTACGGGGATCGGGAGACAGATCTGGCGATGACAGAATTGTTTGGGGGCTTTCCAGCCGAGTTCTATTGGGCTTATCAGCAGGCCTACCCCTTGGACGAGGGGTATCCCCACCGCAAGCCCCTCTACCAGCTCTACCACTGGCTCAACCATCTCAACCTGTTTGGAGAGGGCTACCTAGGCTCGGTGCAGCGGGCTTTGCGGCAATGTCTGCGCTTCCTTGGATAATAGGTTGCATGTCCATTCCCAAGCTCCCGAGGGGCCGGGAGTGAGGGTTCCAAGCGTGTCTGGATTGGCCAGCTAGGAGGTCTTCTCCGGCGACGACTCCCCTGCCATGACCACAGCCCCCATGTCCCCCAACAGGCGCGACTGGTTGCGCAATACTCCCAGCAAATTAAGCCGGTTGGCCCGCCGACCAGGATCCGGATCCATCACCAGAACGGCTTCAAAAAACTGAGCTACCTGAGGGGCTGCTGCTTGCAGAGCTTCCACCAAGGGGACAAAGTCTCCCTGAAGGGCTGGCTCCACCCCCAGGCGATAGACCTTCTGGCAAGCCTCGTACAACTCCCTTTCTGCCGCCTCCTGCAACTGGTCGGGATCCACGGCAGCTGCTGGATCTGTTACACCGTAGTCCAAATCCCCTTGGGCTGCTAGGCGGGCACAGCGATTGAGGGTGGGATAGAGATCCGCCAATTCCCCGGTGGCCCGCAGGTGTTGCAGGTACTCCGCCCGCAGCAGGGTCAAGGGCAGGTTGCCCAGGGCCCGCAAGGTGAGTTCGGCCTTCTGGGGATCCTCCGCTTTGACCGACTCGGGATCCCCCACTACGGCCCTGACCAAGTCGTAATCAATCCGCTTTTCCTCCTGCAAAAGGGTCTGTATCCGTTGGGCTAAAAACTCCTGCAAGGCTCGCAAGGTGTGGACATCGCCAAAGGCATAGTCCTGCACCACGCTCTGCAACAGCAAGTTGAAGTCAAAAGTCCAGCCGGCATCCCAGGCAACCAGCACCAGGCTGTTGGCGGCCCGCCGCAGGGCAAAGCGATCCGAGGAGCCGGTGGGGATCCGCCCCAAGCGAAACATGCCCACCAAGGTATCCAGGCGATCCGCCCAGCCCACCACCCGCCCGGTCAAGGAATTGGGCAAAGCGTCCCCCGCCCCCAAAGGCCAGTAGTGCTGCTCGATCCCCTCGGCTACCGCCTCCGGCTCACCGTCGTGGCGGGCATACTCGGCTCCCATGATCCCCTGCAGCTCGGGGAATTCGTACACCATTTGGGTAACCAGATCCGCTTTGCACAGGTAAGCCGTGCGATCCACCAGCGCCTGCTCCTGGGGATCCAAGTTCAGGGCAGCGGCAATGAGGCGGCTGATGTGGCGGATGCGCTCCACCTTGTCCCGCATGGAGCCCAGCCCTTCGGCAAAAGTAACCGCCTGCAGGCGTTCCACCCGCTGCGCCAAGGGGATCCGCCGATCCTCTTCGTAGAAAAAGCGGGCATCCGACAGGCGCGCCCGTACCACCCGGCTGTTGCCTGCCCCGATCCGCTCCGATTGCCCAGGGTCGCCATTGGAAATGGTGATGAAATAGGGCAGCAATTTCTGGGGATCCCGGCCATCCCGTACTGGGAAGTAGCGCTGGTGAGTGATCATCACCGTCTCGATCACCGCAGGGGGCAAGTGCAAAAACTCTGGCTCAAAGCGCCCCAAAACCGCCGTCGGCCACTCCACCAAGTGCACCACCTCCCGCAGCAAAGGAGCAGGGATCTGGGCTTCCCCATTCACTTGCCTGGCCAGCTTGGTCACCTCAGCCTGAATGTATGCCTCTCGCGCTGTTGGATCGGGGCTGACCCCCGCCTCTTGCATTTGCTGAACGTAGCTCTCGGCCCGCTCCAGAGTGACCTGCTGGGATCCCAAAACGCGGTGCCCCCGGCTCACCCGCCCCGCCACCAAGCCCGGCATGGAATTGTCCTCGTGGGTCGGCAGCAGCAAAGGCAGCACCTGATCATCCCAAAGGGAGACCAGCCAGCGGATGGGGCGCGGAAACTTCAGATCCCCGCAGGCCCAGCGCATCAGCCGTTCACCACTCAAGTTGGTAATCCAGGCGGGTGCCAGTTCCTGGAGCACGGCTGCCGTCGGTCGGCCCCGCACCCGCTGCACCGCAAACACAAAGGATCCCTTGCCCACTTGCCGGATTTCCAGGCTGCCGGGATCCACCCCTTGTTTTTGGGCAAATTTTTCCCCGGCAGGGGTGAGCTGGCCATCTTGGTAGGCGACCTGAACCGGCGGCCCCTTCACCTCCAAAGTGCGATCCGGCTGCTGGGTGGGCAACCCCTGCAACAGAACCGCCAGGCGGCGCGGCGTACCGAAAAGCTGCATCTGCTCCGCTTGCAAATGGGCCTCCGCCAAAGAGGCCGGGATCCCGGTTCGCCACTGCTCCAGAGCCGAATCCACAAAACTGGCTGGGAGCTCTTCACAGCCGACTTCTAGCAAATAGGCAACCATACTCCTGTGCTCCGCAGGGCACTATCCCCACTTCCTCAATCAACATAGTCTATGGCTCTGGGCCTCCCTTCTGGCTCACGACTGCTCCGAACCTGGGGTATCCCAGTTTACCAGGGGAGCCGGGGCGTCGTTGAGACAAGAGCTCCAGTCCGCCAGACAACACCCCAATGCTATCCCTGTCAAGTGGGCTCTGCGGCCGCCAGAACCCCATCTCCTTGGCGCAAGGGATGAGCTGAATCCCGCGGCAAATGCGCCACGATGATGGGAAGGCTGGGTCGGTTGCGGGCGATGGTCTCCGGCTCTCGGCCCAGGCGCGACCGGTTGCCGGTTTCACTGGGAATCAACACCAACACATCTCCCGGCTGCAGCGCTTTAAAGACTTCCGCCACCACCCCCCCCTGCACCCGCTGAACCGGCAAGTGGGCATAGCTTTCTGCCGGCAAGGCTGGGGAGCGTTCCCGCCCAGGTCGGGTTTGCACCAGCAGGATCTGCAAACCTGCTTTCAATTCGCCGGCCAGCGTCTGCGCCAGCCCAAGGGTCTGCTGCAGGGATCCGGGAGAGACCTCCAGCTCCGGTGCAACCAAGAGGATGCGGCGCGCCGTCTCGATGGGTACCGGAAACCGCGTGATCAACACTGGGATCCCCACCTGCCGCACCACCGCGTCAATGATGCTGCCGAAAAAGTTCTCCGCATAGGTGGAGTAGCCCTTCCAGCCCAGGATCACCAAGGTTGCCTGCCGTTCCGCCGCCGAGCGAATGATCCCTTTTTCCACCGAGTCATCCACCCGCCGAATCGGCTCCACTCGGGTCACGGCGCTGTGGGCCAGAGCTTCTGCGAAAGTCAGCAACTGCTCCTGCCGGGCCAGGGCTGCCGGCGAGATCCCGGCGCGGTCAGACAAAACATGCAGCGGCAGCAGCGTTCCCCCATCTTTTTTGGCCAAAATCAACGCCAACTGCAGCAGGTTGCTTTCGGTATCCGGGTTGGCCACCGGCACCAAGACGCGAGCTCCCCAATCCGGCTTGGGCAATTCGGTGGACTCTGCGGCCACCTCGGTGGGCTGCATTTGCTCTCCCCAGCGGGCCACAATCCAAGGCGAGGCAACACAGGTCACGAGGATCATGGCAATGGTGCCGTTCACCGTCAGCTCATCCACCAACTCCACCTGAAAAGCCACCGTGATGGCCGCCAGGGTAGCCGCCGCCTGAGCCATCGACAAACCGAACATGATCATCGTGCTGGCAAAGCGCCAGCCAAACAGTTGGGCCGGGATCCAAGCGGCCAGAAACTTGCTCACCACCTCCGCTGCGATCATCACCCCTCCCACCAGCAGCGTGCGCGGCTCCCCCAAGAGAATACCGGGATTGATCAGCATCCCCACCGAGATCAAGAAAAAAGGCACAAACAGGGTGTTGCCGATAAACTGAATCCGGTTCATCAGGGGGCTGAGAGGCGGGATGATAGGGGTGATGGCCGTCCCGGCCAGAAAGGCTCCCACCACCGGCTCAATGCCAATTAACCCTGCTCCATAGGCCACCACAAACAAAGTGGCGATCACGAAAGTAAACTCTGCTCCCTCGTCGTGACCAAAGCGTTGAAAGAACCAACTGCCCAGCTTAGGCACCCCCCACAGGGTGGCAAACGTGTAGAGGGCAATGGAAGGGATCAACGTCAGCCAAAAGCGCAGCGACAGCTCCCCTTGGTGGGCGCGCACCACCACCGCCAGCACCAACAAAGCCAGGACATTGGTGATGAGGGTGGCCCCCAAGGTAGCCGTTACCGTCTGCAGACGCATCAGGCCCAACTTGGAGACGATCGGCAGGCCGATCAGGGTGTGAGAGGCAAAACAAGAGGCCACCAGCACCGCCGCCAGAAAGCCATACCCAATGGCCAACATGGCTGCTGTGCCGATGAGCATGGGCAACAGAAAGGTGAGCGCCCCGAAGAGGGTGGCCTTGCCGGCGTTGAGCTTTAAATCCTCCAGACTGGTCTCCAGCCCCGCCATGAACATGAGAAACAACAGCCCCACCGTGCCCAGCAGGATGATGGTCTCGTCCCGCCGCAAGATGCCCAAGCCGTAGGGCCCCACCACCAGCCCAGCCAAGATTAACCCGATGATCCCCGGCAGGCGCAGCCGCTCAAATAGCAAGGGAGCCACCAGCATGATGGTCAGGATGATCAAAAACACCAGCACCGGATTCTCAACAGGGCCGATCAGGGCTAGAGGGATCCCCGACATTTCCAGCCAGTTAGCCAGCATAAATCACCCGACAGACAGCTAATGAACAAACCCGGCAAAGCGCCCGCATGAGTCTATCAGATCCCTCCAGATCCAAGTAGCTCTCGATGCCCCACAGACTTTGTCCGGCCTTCAATTACTGGCAGGGCGTTTAATAAGTATTCAAAAGTAAGTACATCAGACACATTAAGACACATTAAGCAGTGAAAACAGCTTGGCAGTAGTGCCCAGAGAAAGGCGGGAGAAACCCCCGAGAAACACGCATTAAAATCAGAGGGTACATGCTCTTGGGCTGCCCATGAACCAGCTTGCTCCTGGAAAAGTGATCGGCCAGCGCTATCAACTGGTTCACAGCATTGCAGCAGGTGGCATGGGGCGGGTGTTCAAGGCTGTCGATACGCGCCTGTTCAACCGTCCGGTGGCGGTCAAGCTGTTGCACCAAAACTTGGCAGGCGATGACAACACCCGACGCCAGTTGCACAAACGTTTTCAGCAGGAAATTCGCATCAGCACGCTGCTGGGGGAGCACCCTGCCATTGTCAAGGTATTGGACTATGGCCTAGAGAACGACCAACCTTACCTGGTGATGGAATACCTGACGGGGCGCAGTTTGGGGGAGCTAATGCTCAAGCAGCCGGTGCTGCCGCCTCAACAGGTGGTGAGGATGGCCCGCCAAGTATGCGCCGGTCTCTATTACGCCCACAACCTAGAGACCGAGCAGGATGGCCATCTCATCAAGGGGGTGATCCATCGCGACATCAAACCCAGCAACCTCTTCGTCCTGAAAGATGAAACCCTGGGGGAAACCGTCAAAATCTTGGATTTCGGCATTGCTAAGCTGCTCAGCGAGGTTTCCCTTGCCCTTGGCACCCAGACCACCGGCTTTTTGGGTACGGTGCGCTACGCCTCTCCCGAACAGCTGCGCGGGGAAGCCTTGGATGCCCGCTCGGATATCTACTCGTTTGGCGTGGTGCTCTACCGCATGTTGACCGGGCAACACCCCCTCCAGCCGAAGAGCGATTCTTTCCCCGGCTGGTACGAGGCCCACAATTACCAACAGCCTCAGCCCTTCGATCGCTCGAATTTGCCCTATGAGATTCCGCTGGAGCTGGAACAGGTGGTGCTCTCCTGTCTGGCCAAAGATCCCGACCGGCGGCCCCAAGATATGAAGGTTCTCAGCGCCCAATTGGAGGGATCCCTGCACTCCCAGAGCGCTGCCAGCTCTTCCCTCGCGCCCCCCCCAACCGCACCCATCTTCTCCGAGCGCACCCTGGCGGCGGTGGATGCAGGGCAGTCGGGCACACACCTGCTCAGTACCCAGGCAGAGCCCGAGGCCAAGCCGTTTCCCCTCTGGGCTGGGATAGCCCTTTTTGTTGTCATTGCGGGGAGCACCTTCTGGGGCCTGCGTCTGCTGTTGGATCCGGGCCCAGGCAGCGAAAGACCGCCTGCTGCCCCCGAACGCCCCCTTCCAGTCGGCGGTGCAGAGCACCCTGAGCGGGATCCCTCAGCCACTCCTGAACCCCTGCTGGACTGGCTGCCGCGGGATCCGGAGGGCAAACCGGTGTTTGAGGATGATCCCGCCCCAGATCTGGGAATCGGTGAGTCCGCAAGCGAGCCCACACCCAGGCCAGCGGCAACTCCAGAGGCAGTGTCCTCTACCCCTCAGCCCCCTGCTCCAACTCAGCAGGTGTCACCTCCTCCTCCAGCCCCTGCTGTGCCTCCACCCCGACCGGTTGCAGTGCCCACACCCCCTCCCCCTGCTCCACCTTCTCCAGCCCCTGTCCCGGCCAAACCTCTCCCGCCGCAGCCCATCAATCAACCTTTGTTTCCCCAAGTGAACCGGGTTGCTCCAACTTCTGCTCCCCTTGCAGCCCCTCCAACCCAACCTCCCACCCCTGGCTTTCTGGAGCGGTTGCGCGAGGAGCGAGAACGCTTGGGGAAAGACTAGGCGCAAAAAAGGGATCCCCAAGGATCCCTTCGCAAACAGAGACATAGGGCTAGTCTTCGATGGGATCCCCCGTCAAGGGATCCCAGAACAGGTAGAGTCAGGCGGCAGCCAGCCGGGCATTGGCGGCATCCCAGTTCACCAGGTGCTCCAGGTAGGCGCTGATGAAGTCAGGCCGCCGGTTTTGGTAATCCAGGTAGTAGGCGTGCTCCCACACATCCAAAGTGAGCAGGGGCGTTTGGCCGTAAACCAGGGGGTTTTCGGCATTGGGGGTTTTGGTGACCTTCAGGGTGCCGTTGTCCAGCACCAGCCAGGCCCAACCGCTGCCAAATTGGGTGGCAGCTGCCGTCTTGAAGGCTTCTGCAAACTTGTCATAGCCGCCAAAGTCGGCGTTGATCTTGTCGGCAATAGGCCCGGTAGGCGCACCTCCCCCGCCTGGCTTCATGGATTCCCAGAAAAAGGTGTGATTCCAAACTTGGGCAGCATTGTTGAAGATACCCGCTTTGTTGGGATCCCCAAAGGTGGCCTTGATAATTTCTTCTAGGGACTTATTGGCCAGATCGGTGCCCTCGATGAGCTTGTTTAGGTTGGCTACGTAGGCCGCGTGGTGCTTGCCGTGGTGGAAGGAAAATGTTTCTGCCGACATGTAGGGCTTCAGCGCGTCAGCAGGATAGGGCAGAGCTGGGAGTTCAAAAGCCATAATCGTCTGTCCTCTGTGTCTTGTGCAAGGAACGCAAGAAAGAACGCGGCGAAGGGTCAGGAGAACCAGAAAAAGGCGTTACCTTTCTTTGCAGTTTTAGTGTAACTCAGAATCAGTACGCGCTGGGATCCCTTGGACACCTCGATTCCGGCTGGGACATGGCTCGACCCCAGAGAGGTGGAACCGCGGTCGTCTCAGCTCAATGGCCGACAACCACCCATTCGCCAGCGGTCGGAAAAGCAAGATCGTCCCGGCTACCAAGGGCTAACGGGATCCCTCCCGCAGCAGCTCGATCAGCAGGGGAGCGACATCCCTGAGCAGGGGGATCAAAACCGCCGTGATGGCGGCAATGGTAACCACATTGCGGGTGAAGTTGAGGGTATCGCGGCTGAGCTGGAAAAACCGCTCGTCCCACCGTTTGACCTCGGCCTCGAGGCGCTCCTCGGCTCTGGCAATGCGCTCCTCGGTGCCGGCAATGGTTTGCATCAGCTCTTGGTTTTGCTGGGCCAGTTGGGCGATGGCCTGGGCATTGGCCTCCACCGTGCGCTCGATACGCGCCAGCCGCTCCTCGCTGTAGCTCATGGTCCGGGAGGGGGAAATTGATGCGGGCTGGGGAAGTCCTGAGGTGGGATCCCTTGGAGAGCCTCGGTCATAAAGCGCTTCCAAGTGGGGGCCACAAAAGCGCCTCCTGCCGTACCCGGCAGCATGGGAGAGTTGTTGTCGTTGCCAATCCAAATGGCGGTGGACAGTTGCGGCACATAGCCGATGAACCAAGCGTCGCGGAAATCAGAGGTGGTGCCGGTTTTACCGGCCACGGGTCGCCCATCGTCCAGACGAGCTGCCCTCCCGGTGCCTTGGGTCACTACCCCTTCGAGGATTTGGTTGAGCACCGCCACCGCCCAGGGATCCAAAACCCGCTCCGGCTGGGGCCTGGCCTCGAAGAGGATTTGGCCGTTGCGATCCACCACCTGGGCCAAGAGGGTCGGCTCCACCCGATATCCGCCATTGGCAAAGACCGCATAGCTAGCCGCCATCTCCAGGGGGCTGATGCTGGCCGAGCCCAAAGCTGTGGCCAAGTTGGGGAACATCTCGGCAGTAATACCCGTGGCCTGAGCCGCTGCAATGACGTTGCGGATCCCGACATCATCGGCCAACTTGACCGTGGGCACGTTGCGGGAGAGCTCCAAAGCCCGGGCAAAGGTGAGGGGGCCATAAAAGGTGTTGTCGTAGTTTTTCGGGCTGTAGGGTGGCGAGCCGGGATAGGTGACGGGGGTATCTTCCAAGATGCTGCCGGGTGAATAGCGCCCGCTGGCCAGAGCCGCGTAGTACACATAGGGCTTAAAGGTGGATCCCGTTTGGCGAAACGCCTGGGTGGCGCGGTTAAATTGGCCCCGCTGAGCGTTGATCCCGCCCACAATGGCTTTCACATAGCCGGTACGGGGATCCACTGCCGCCAAAGCCATTTGATCGGCACGACGAGCTGCCCCAATGCGGGGGCCATCTTCATTGACAATGCGCTGGGCAAGGCGCTGCAGACGCAGATCGATGGTGGACTGAACCCGCAGACCTCCTTGCATTAGAGCTTGTTCCCCATAGCGGCGCCGCAGCTCCGCCTCAATGGCGTCGGTAACTGCTGGGGCGTTACTTTGAAAGGAGGTAATGCGGCCTAAGGTCAGCTTTTGCTCCCGCGCCGCCTGGGCTTCCTCGGGGGTAATCCACTTCAGCTCCACCAGACGATCCAGCACCAGGTGTTGCCGCCGTTTGGCTCCCTCCAGGTTGCGAAAGGGGCTGAGGGTTTCCGGGGCCGGCAGGATCCCAGCCAACATCGCCGCTTCAGCCAAGTTCAGTTCAGACGCATCCTTGTTGAAGTAGCTGCGGGCCGCCGCCTGGATGCCGTAGAGATTGTGCCCCCAGTACACCTGGTTGAGGTACATCTCCAGGATCTCGTCTTTGCTGAAGACCTGTTCTAGGCGCACCGCCAACACGATCTCGGCGACTTTACGGCTGAGGGTACGCTCCGGCCTCAAAAACAGGTTCTTGACCAACTGCATTGTCAGGGTGGATCCCCCCCCCGCCGAGCCTATACCCCCCTCCACACTGCCTAGGATCGCCCGGCCCAAGCTGACCGGATTAATGCCTGGATGGGTGTAAAAGTGGCTGTCTTCAATGGCCAGCAAGGCCTTTTTCATCTCCGGCGAGACCTGTTCAAGGGAGATCACTTCCCGGTTGGCCTCCCCATGTAGGCTGGCAATGGGCTCGCCCCGAATATCGACAATGTGGGTGGTGGCAATGGGCACGTAATCCCGCAATTGATGCACGTCCGGCAAGTTGCGAAAGCTAATGGCCAGCCCCACCAATCCGGCAGCCGTTGCCGTGGATCCCAAGAGCAGGGATCCCAGCAACAGATTGCCTACTGCACCGGCAACCTGGGCGATCCGGGAGGGGCGGGCGGGTGGGGCATAGTCGGCGTGCTCGTCAAACCCCGATCCGGAAAAAGGGGAATTGGAGACACGCTCCAACCCCGGCTTTCTCGCCCGGCGGGCCAATGGTCTGCGACCGTAGGTCACGTCAAAAACCCTGTCACGTCCGTGTTGCAAAGCAACAACAAGCCAGACCCATTATAGGGCGGCGTCTATTGGGGCAGCAGGATGGCCAACCTCACCCATCGACAACTCCAACCGGGCTAGGTGGAGCGAGTTGAGAGCCGACCATCTTTTGCGTGGGCTTAATTTGCGTGGGCTTAAAATGGCTCATGGGTTCAGCCGGAGGATCAGGCTTTGAGTATATCGTCAGCCTCAGTTTCGCCAGCGTACCGGGATCCGTTGATAGCCCAAATTGTTGAGCGGGGGGTGGCCGAGATCTTTCCGGGAGGGCCTGCTGCCCTGGCGGAGTGCCTGGCCACAACAAATCGTCCCTTGCGGGTGAAGCTGGGCATCGATCCCACCCGACCGGATCTACACCTGGGCCATTCAGTGGTGTTGCGCAAGTTGCGCCAGTTCCAGGATGCGGGCCATGTGGCTATTTTGCTCATCGGGGACTTCACGGCGCTGGTCGGGGATCCCACTGGCCAATCGGAGGCCCGTCCCCGCCTCACCCCGGCAGAAGTGGAGGAAAACGCCCGCACCTATCTGGAGCAAGCCGGCAAGATTTTGGATTTTGAGACCCCCGGTCGGCTGGAGGTGCGCCGCAACAGCGAGTGGCTGGCCCGCCTGACTCTCAGTGAGCTGATCGAACTCCAGGCCCAGATGACGGTGGGGCAGATGCTGGCCAAAGAAGACTTTGCCCAGCGCTACCGCGCTGGAACGCCAATTTATCTGCACGAATTTCTCTATCCCCTCCTGCAGGGCTACGACTCGGTGGCTCTGGCAGCCGACGTAGAACTGGGGGGAACCGACCAGCGCTTTAACCTGCTCACCGGTCGGGATCTGCAAATTTGGAAGGGCCAAGCGCCGCAGTTCTGCGTGACGGTGCCGCTTTTGGAGGGGTTGGACGGGTACCAGAAAATGTCCAAGTCCAAAAACAACTACGTGGGGCTGACTGAGGATCCCCTCACCATGTACTCCAAGCTGGAGAAGGTGCCGGATCACCTGGTGGAGCGCTACTTTGAGTTGCTCACCTCAGTGCCCCTTGCCGAGCTGCCGCAGGATCCCCGCCAGCGGCAGATCCTCCTAGCCAAGACCCTAGTGGCCCAGTTTCACTCCCCTGCAGCGGCAGAAGAGGCCCAGCGCACCGCCCAAGCCCTGGTGCTAGACGGTATTCTTGCCGAAACGGGATCCATCCCCACCTTTGCCATCGATGGGTTGTCTTACCCTGTTAAACTCAGCTACATCCTGCGTGAGTGTGGCCTGTGCAAGAGTGCCGCCGAGGCCCGTCGGCAGATTCAAGGGGGCGCCGTGCGGCTGGATGGGCAAAAGGTGGAGGATCCCGACCTGGAGTTTGCCCATGCCTCGGAGCTGGCCGGGCGGATTTTGCAGGTGGGCAAAAAGGCCTTTCGTCGGCTAGTGAAAGGCGCAGATTAGTCTTCCCCTCTCCCTGTGGGAAAGGGGTGAGGGGATCCATCAACGGGCAGGCTTGAAGCCGAGTCCGGTTTTTTTCTGCCTGGTCTTGGCTGGGGGATCGGACAGAGGAGAAGCTGACGAAGTTGGCGGGAAAACGGGCTCCGGTTTGGGCCGGATCGAGCCCGCCTCGGCTACTGCCTCAGAGAGCTTTTGCCGCACCAGCTCCTGAGTCTCCAAAATGTTGGGATCCGCCGCCCATTCCGGGGCCTCTCGAACGGGATCATCCTCGGAGGTGAACTCCAGGTCGTAGGTCTCGGCGCGGTAATCGAGGCTGAAGCATTCCCAAGCCCGCAGACTGTAAAAATAGGGGAACAAACGCACAATGCGCTCAATATCCAGGTGCGCAGCAAAGCGACGAAAAGCCTCTTCTTCAGACACCGGAAAAGGGGCGTAATGTTCTGAAACAAACCACCGCAAGAACTTCCGCGCCTCTGGGATGATCTGCTGGGCAGGCAGGGATCCCAGCACCGCTGCGTTGAAGCAGTTGACCAACAGGTGCTCCAGCATCACCGCGTTGTACTCGGCAAAGCAGGTTTGCTCGCGGCTTTCCACCGGCTGCCAGGGCATGTTGCCGTTGGCGGCAATGAGCAGGTGAACCAGGTCATGGGAGGGGTTGGTTTGGATGTAGCCGTGCCCCTCCAACTTGGCGCCATCGCAGCTAAAGAGCTGGTGTTGGGGGCTCCAATAGAACTTGAGTTGCTTTGCCGCCATGTTCAGTTCTCCTCCTCACCCAGGGGATCCTTTTAGAGCTTACACCTGCACTGATGAGCTGCTATGAACTATAGGCCACGGAGGAGAGCGCCGGCTTATTTGACAATTGGTCAGCGAGAACGCTTGCCACAAGTGGCAAAACAAAGGGGTCTTTATCTCGAAGCAATTCTCCGAGCAGACAGGCTTTAGCCGCCCTACTAGGCTCAAAGCTGAGACCCGCTGTGCTCGCATTGTGAAAAAAGATTGAAAAAAGATGAACTCGAGATCCTCTAACTGCAGTAAAAATCTTTACGCCTACACCAAGCGCTACAGTAGCTTTCGGAATTACTGGGTGGTATTCTAACTCCGTACTTTCATGCCACCCCACTATGCTTGCACTGGCAGCTGCAATGACTGTAAAAATACAGCCCGGTCAAGTAAAAAGCCAAAAAGCTGGTTGGCTGCTTCTCCTGGTGCTCGTGGGAAGCTGCCTTGCCGGCTGTGGCTCTTCTGGCGGCACAGGCATTGATCCGTCTGCTGTGGGATCCCAAGCTCGCCTGACGTTCAATGGGGCTCTGACCCGCTCCTTTTCTGGCACACAAGGGGAAATGGAGTTCAACATCGCCCTCCTGCAAGGCGGGGATCCGCCCCAACCAATAACCCAGCTCTCTGCCGGCCAGGTCAGCCTGCAGGTAAACCGGGTAACCGACTTGCTAGGGATCCCGCAGCCGGTAGCCTTGACCCTGACACCCACCCGGATCGAGAACCCCCCGTCGGATCTGGCTCAGCGGCCTTTGCTCATGGCAGTGCTGATGGATGGCTCAGGCAGCTTGCTGGTTTTGGATCCCCAATCTCGGCGCTTCCTGGCTGTTTTTCGGCTCTTGGATCAATTTCGCCCTGCACCCCTGGATCTGGGCGCCATTCTGCGCTTTGACAACCGGGGGGCAGGTTTTGGCCTTACAGCTTTGGGGCAGCCTCTGCGCACAGCTCAGCTATTGCAGGACTTCACCGGCGACAAAGAGCTGCTGAGACGAGGCGTTTTGCGCGCTGTTCCGGGGGGGAACACTGCCCTCTACGATGCCACGGTAGAAGCCGGGCGTTTCTTGAGCGACTTTCGGCCCACCGAGCGTTTCAACCGCCGCTTGGTGGTATTCACCGATGGGATTGACAACGAAAGCACCCGCTCCATCAACCAAGCTACTCAGGAGCTGACAACTTTGGCCAGAGAGCGAGGACAAAAACTCACCGTGTATGTGGTTGGGTTGGGGGTCGATTTGAATCTTCTGGAGTTACAGCGTCTGGCTGCAGCTACTGAGGGGACTTTTGTGCTGGCACGGTTTTCTGAAGGGCTGGAAGCTCCCTTTGCCAACTTATTCCCTGCTGCCATTGGGGAGCACCGCCTGCAGGTGAGGGTGCAAAGCAATGTTCCGCTATCTGCTGGTTCTTATCTTCTCAGTGGCGAGCTGAGAGTTGAGAGAGAAGGCAGCCGTTTTGTGGCGCCATTCAGCGACGCTGTTCTCACGGTGGGATCCCGCTAGAGTCATTCCGCAGGCTGACAACATCCCTAATCGAGAGCGAGGCGATAAGCAAATGTTTCGACGACTCGGTATACCCAGAAGATTTTGGCAACCGGCTGCGCTTGTCCTGGCGGCAGTGCTTACAGGTTCCCTAACGGTTTTCCTGAAAGGTTGCGGTGGTGGTACCTCCAGCAGCCCCTCGACTGTGGGGTCGCCGCCAAGGGATCCCGGCTCCGCCTTTGCCTCTGCCATTTTGGGGTTGGTGGTGGATCCCTTTGCTCAGCTTTGCCCTTCAGGCTCAACAGCCGCCCTTTGTTCGGGAGGGCCGCTCTTTTCAAGAGGCAATAAGGTTGAGTTGTTCAACCTAAGCTCAAGAGGGGACATTTTGTTGCCTGCCTTGTCAACCACTGCCTTGGAGGGCAACTTGCGGTTCACCATCCCCTTTTCCGGATCGATTATTCAACCGCCGGGGAAGTTGGTATCGGTTCAGTCCAACCTATTGGGCCAAGGGCGTCAGTCCGGCCAGTCTATACCCCTGCGGGGATTTGTTTTCAGTGCTGCTGTGGATGTTTCCCCTTGGAGTGAAGCCCTTTATCGCATCTTGCTGCGGGAGCGGGATAGAGTACCTTTCTCCAACTTAGCTCCCCCCGAAGTTAGGGATCTGGAGAATATTCTGTTTGTCAGCGTACCTCTTTCCAGAACAGCCCGAGACCTGGAGGAAATCATTACGGACATCATTCGACAAGCGGATCAACTTAGTTTTAATCAGCTTCGCTTTGTGGAGGATCTTATTCGCGTTTGCTATGCCCCAGAAGGCAATCAATCGGATCAGCCCTGCCGCCTCCGCATTCCCGTACCCCTACCGCCGGCACCTACGCCGACTCCATTTGTGCCTGCTCCTGAAACTCCCGCTCTTCCCACCATCATCACCAACAGAGCTGTTGTTCGTTCAGCATCGGGCTCGTTGCTCTTTAGCAACACGGTTTCGGTGAGGGTAGATAACTGATGGCTGCCTCGTTTTAGTCAAGTTTGATGTGAGCTGATTTTGTGTTTCAAGAGAACGCGCTGAGAGAGCCGAGGAGTGTTGAATGCTGACCTCAAAACCGTCTTCATTTCGTCCTGGTCAACTGGAAAGATTGCTTTGCTTTTTTAGTCGCAGCTTGGGCACCGTTTCCACAGCCCTGCTAATGGTTCTCTTGGGGGTAGAGCAAGCTAGCTTCCTCCGACACCCACACCCACCCCGACACCGACGCCCACACTCACTCCGACGCCCACACCCAGCCCAGCACCTCCCCCAGGCGAAGGGATCCGACTGGTCAAGCGGATTACCGCTCTCAACGGAACTCCTATCCCCGAATTCTTCGACGAGCCCACCGACCCCAACGACAACCCAGGGATCCCTTGGCCAGGCGGAGCCAGCACCTTCCTGCAGGGGGCCATCAACCTGCCGGTGCGCCCAGGAGCGCGGGTGCAGTTTGCCATCCACTTCCTGCTGGACTCGCCCGCTTCCACCTTTGTGGTGTGCGATCCCTTGGCAGCGGGTTTGCGGTACGTGCCGGGCAGCCTGTCGGTGAGCACAGGGGGATCCCCTGTGGCCCTCAGCGACGCCCAAGATGGGGATGGGGGGGCCTTCATTCCGGCGGGTGGGGCCGTGCCGCCTGCTTGTGGGGGCATCAGCAACCCCAACGGTGTGGTGGTGGTGAATGTGGGGGGAGGCAGTTCTGGCTCAGCCGGTGTCGTCCGCTTCGAGGTCGCCGTTCCTAGGTGAAGCCCATTCCACACCTTGCCCCTCAACCGGGAGCAGCCTCTCATCCCAAGGTGTAGCCATGCCTTATCGGCTGGCAGAAGGGAAATGAGAGTGGAAAGAGTGGAATGGGAAATCCACTGCAGCCAGTGGTAGATTTAGGGAGAGGAGGTCTTCGAGGTTAGCTGATTGCCAAGGCCCTCTTCAATAGCTATGGCTTGTTGCCGCAGGTGAGCAGGTGTGGATCCTCTTACTAGGCCATCTTGATTGACAGAGAGGCAAGGTGTGGGCAAATACAGTTCTAGGTTCGTATTGCCCCTGGTGGCTTGTGCGGCAGCGGCAGGTTTGCAGTTGCCTTCGCCGGCACAGACTACGATCACCGTCACCACCACAAGCGATGCCATAGCCATAGACGGGAAGTGCTCTCTGCGGGAGGCCGTGATAGCCGCAAACACCGATTCAGCAGTGAATGAGTGTTCTGCAGGCTCAGGTGCGGACACGATTGTGCTGTCGGCAGCGATGACCTATACCTTGTCGATAGACGACGATGGGTCGGGACACCAAACCGACTCTGGAGCGAACAACGACGACCTGGACATTACCAGCACCATCACCATTCAAGGCAACGGGGCGACGATCCAGCGGAATACTTCGATAGCATGCGATCTAAACGGTAGTGCAGGCGGAGGCGAGTTTCGCATTTTCCATGTCAGCAGCGGAGGCAAGCTCAATCTACAAGGTGTAGCGATCGCCAGTGGCTGTGCGGATGGAGACGATCCAAATACTGCCGGTGGCGGTGTTTTTGTGGAGGTCGGCGGTCAGCTTGCAGTCTCCAATGTTCAGATCTCCAATAATGGGGCTTTTTCTTTCGGGGGCGGCATCTACAACCTGGGCACAGTAACCATTGACGCAGCGGGCATTGCCAACAATGGTGCTGGCAAAGAAGGGGGCGGCATCTACAACGGCAGCGGCGGCACGGTAACGGTTACCAACGCCGGCATTGTCAACAATGGTGCTGGCAAAGAAGGGGGCGGCATCTACAA
>NZ_JBSSAC010000030.1:0-33961 GCF_054058315.1 Thermostichus sp. MS-CIW-40 | reverse complement strand
ACAACTCTTTGCCGCAAATCCAAAGAATGAGTCGGCATTCCTTTCTCTCCTTCCTCTTGAATACCTGTACCCTATTTTAAATTAAAAGGCTGTAAAGCAATACAGCAGAGCCTTTCCAAGAAATGGCTGGCCGGGATCCCTCTCAGGCAGGGGTAAGACTGATGACCTTGGGTGGCGCAGAGGGCCGGCGTCTCAAGCCGGCTGGAAACGGCTGTGGGCATTCCCTCTGTCTTCCAACACAGTCGAGTATCGAGTAGAGTGGGGGCGCCTGCTTTGATTTGGATTGGGTTTTATGAATCCAGCTACCCCTCCTGCTGCGCCCTCGTCCCGCCGCTTTCCCCTTCGTCCCGTAGCAATGGTGGCCCTCACTGCCGGCTTCTTGGCGGGGTTAGGAGCGGGGGGCTATGCCTTACTGCAGCGGCTACGGCTGCAGATGCACCGGGATCTGATCTTCTATCGGTACACCGTCTTTTCTGAGTTTGGCTATGGAGGCTCGCCAGCGTTCGATCCCGGCCAAAGTGATCGCTGGTTTCCTCTTACCTATCCGGTGTTGGCCCGCTGGGGGGGATCCGCCGACCCGAGCCGCCGCAGCTACGCCTTCTACACCTTGCAAAGCCATGGCCTGCCCTACAGCCGTTGGTGGTTGGAGGATCGGCTGCGGCAAAATTCGGCTCAGTTTTTCGCCCCAGCAGCTTTGTTCGGGGGCTATGACTACTCAAGCGGGCAGGAGATTGCGCCTCAATACGAGCTGTTTGGGCTGGATCGGCCAGAGTCGGTGCAGCGCCTCACCGAGCTGGCCTTGGCCGGGATCCAAGCCGATAGCCCCGAGTGGAGTTTTAATCTCAACTGGCTCAACAGCTTGCTGACCCAAGAAGAATTTCCCTTGCGAGATCAGGTCTACAGAGCGCTGCTCCCCGCCTTGGAAAGCAGCTCTCCGCAGCGGGCAAAGAAACTCTTGAACGCCTTGCCCTACGAGGAGGAAAGGATCCCCTCTTGGGCGCTGTCGCAGGTGCAGGCGGTGCGGCAGCGGGTTGCGGGGAATGTTTCTCCATACACTGATGTTTATGGGCGTGCCGGCCAAGTGTTGATCCTAGAACAGCCGACGGTGCAAACGGTGCGCCCTTTGTACGAAGATTTACCGCCCCCATCCCGACACTTTTTTCTGCTGCAGATAGCGGATCCAGAAACTCTCCCCCCTGCCGCTCAGGTGTTGCTGCGCAGCGTGGTGGGCGATGATGCTGACCCGCAGCGGTTTTTGGCGGCGGCTCTTCTCTACTTAAAAGGGGATCCCAGCGGGGAGCCGCTGCTGCAGAAGGCTCTCAACGAGGACTTTGCCTCTCTTCACGGCATCGACGACCACCTGGTTTTGCTGCAGTTGGCAGAAGCTTTTCCCAATTCCCGCTTTACGCAAGCTTGCCGGGAATACGCCCGCATTCGGGGGGGCAGCTATTTTGGCCATTCCCTCTACAACCCCGAGACCGGCGAACCGATCCCGCGGCCTTTCCCCCCGGCAGAGGAAGAGACCCTTTGGCGGACTTGGCTGACCGTCTACCCGAATCATCCCGGTGCCGACGATGCCCTCTTCTGGCTGACACGCACCTTGGAGTGGCAGGGCAAAAGGGAAGAAGCACTGGTCCTTTTGGCCAATTGGCTGGCGGATCCCTTCGGCGATGGAGACATGCGCTACGTCTTGCGCCGCCGCCTGCTTTTGCTCTTAGACAGCGGTGCAACCCCCAGCGAGTTGCAAGCTTTTCTCGACCGCCACGGCGAGCATCCTCTGGCCGCCGCCGTCCGCTATGCTCTGGCGGTTCGCTTCGCCCGCGAACACCGCTACGACCTAGCCCTGCAGCTGACGGAAAATCTGGCTTTGGATGCTGTGTTGGATCGCTACCCCTTGCTGGATGGCGGCTACTGGCTGGACGACTGGGATCCCGTGCCCGCCAGCCGCACCCCTCTGCAACCGAAAATCCAGGCCCAACGAGAACGCTGGCGCCAATTGAGCCGTTGGCAAGCCCAATCCACTCCCCAACAACGCTATCAACTGGCCGCCCCCTGGTCCGCTGCCGACGGTTGGCGCAATGGGTACCTGTGGCTGTTTAACCAAACCCGTGCCGGTGGCCTGAGTGGGGATGCTGATGGAAGCGCGCCGCCGCAACCAGCTTCCTCCAGTTCTCTATCGGACTATCAGCGGGCCAATCACCATGCTGTAGCAGCAGAGTTACTCGGCTCTGTGCTGGCGGATCCCACCGCCCCTGCCCATCTTCAGGAAGAAAGCCTGTACCGGCAGGTGCTGATCCTCTACCGCCAGTACACCACCTACCCTCCCGAGGAAACGGCAGCCATCTATCCGCTGCCGGGCTTCCCCCCAGGAGTGACAGAAGATACCAGCTTGTTCGACACGTCACTGCCGGACTACGTGGATCCTGGCAGCCTCAGCTACAGCTACTTTCTGGAAGCCAAAGCCCTGCAGGATGGCTATGCCCGCCAGGCGATCTACGCTGGCAATGAGCTGCTGAACCGCTTCCCCCAGAGCCGCTATGCTGGGGATGTGCTCATGGCTGATACATTCACGCTGAACTCTCCTGAACATGGTTCAGGAAAGAAGCGATCGCATCCTGCCTATCTCTGAGCAGGAAGGCGGTATCCCGCAAAGCCCTGAGGAATACCCCCCGAGCGCTTTCCCCCTTCACTTCCCGGCAACCGTTGCGGTGGACTCAAGGATCAGGGGGAAACTTGGTCTACTATATCCCTCTCAATGACTTTTGCCAAACCGCCTAAAGCTCAGTAAATTCAGCAAAGTTCAGGGTTTTGGGGGTTAGAGGCATGCCTGTACGGCCTGACGGGAGATGTCGCCTTCCTAGGACGGCTGCTGACGCAGTTTCCTGATAGCGAGCGCGCTCTGGAGGCAGCGCTTGAGCTGGGGCCCGTCAGCCACTGAGTCTTTAAGCGTACCGCAGCTTTGCAGCTTTATAGCCTCTTCACAGAGCCTTCATGAAAGGCAAATAGGGGTATTCTTGGACGAGAGCTGTCTTGCGAGATCCAGGGAGAAAGGCTTTATCTCCCCTTTGTCTCGGCGGATCTGGACTAGCTTGGGTTGAGTTTCCTTGGGCTGCCATGGGCTGATGGATCCTGCCACCTTTCTGGAGCACTATGGGTTTGAACTGGAAGGTCAACCCGGCCAGGTTTGGGTGGAGCGCTGGGATCAGTCGTTCCCGGCCCGTTGGATCCCGGTGGCTTTGCTGGAAGCCCTCTACCAGGGGCGGTACAAGGCCACCTCTGTGGAGCAGCTTCTCCGCCTTTGGCAGCGTCGCGGCTCTCCTCATCTTACCTTTCCCCCAGAAATCGGCCAGTTCCTTTGGCAGGAGCAGCAGGAGCTGATCCGCTCTTTGGCTTCGGCTGCCCTTGCCTGTTCTCCGTTGCCGCCGGTACCCCTCGCAGGATCCCTGTTTTCCCGAGAACCGGCCATATCTCTAAACTTGTTGTTGGAGCAGTTGCAGGAGCTTCCCCCCAAGCTGCGCCGCCTGCTTGCCCAGTCCCCTCCTCCCCAACTCGCCCGTGCTGGTGGGGCAGAGTCCTCAGGGATCCTAGAGCTCCAGCAGACGGTCGTTGACCCTCCAACTCCTGCCGAGCCCCCTCAGGGACAGTCTTGATGGGCTTGCCACTCTCTTTCCTCAGGGATCCTGGCCATGAACTTTCCCCTCGATTGCGACAGCGGTGCGGAGCACATTTTTGCCGCCTTGCCCTGTGGGGTGATCACCGTCAGCGACACGCGCACCCCTGAAACCGATCACAGCGGCCAGTTTATCTGCACAGCCCTCCAGGAGTCCGGCCACCGGGTGGAGAGATATTGCATTCTCCGAGATGAACCGCAGCTCATTCGAGAGCAGGTTCAGGATTGGGCCGGATCCCTGCCGGTGATCTTGTTGAATGGTGGCACAGGCATCGCCCCCCGCGACACCACTTACGACGCCATCGAGGCTCTCCTGGAAAAGACCTTGCCCGGCTTCGGGGAGATCTTCCGCCAGCTCAGCTATGCCCAGATTGGCAGTCGGGCCATCGCCTCTCGGGCCATCGCCGGGATCCACGGAAAGTGCTTGATCTTTTCCATGCCCGGCTCCCCGGCAGCCGTGCAACTGGCTATGCGCAGCCTGATCCTGCCGGAGCTACCCCACCTGGTTAAGCAACTGCACCAGGGCAAGCATTGAGGCAGCAGGCCGTCTTAGTGATCCCCTCTTAGGCCAAGAGGGCAGTCGCCTTGGCAAGAGCCTCCTCCCGCAGCAGAGCGGCTTTATCGGTGCGCTCCCAGGGCAGATCCAGGTGAGTTTGCCCGAAGTGACCATAGACCGCTACATTTTGGTAGAAGCGTCCCCCCCGTTGGCGGGGCAGCTCCCGCAGTTGGAACTGGGCCAAAATGGCTGCCGGCCTCAGATCGAAGTGGCGCTGCACCAGCCGCAACAGCTCTTCGTCGGGGATGCGCCCTGTGCCAAAGGTTTCCACCAAAATGTTGATGGGGCGGGCTACCCCAATGGCGTAGCTCACCTGCACTTCACATTTTTGCGCCAAGCCAGCTGCCACGATGTTCTTGGCCACGTAACGAGCCGCATAGGCAGCGCTGCGATCCACCTTGGTGGGATCCTTGCCGGAGAAGGCCCCGCCCCCATGGCGAGAATAGCCGCCGTAGGTATCGACGATGATCTTGCGTCCGGTCAGGCCCGCATCTCCCTGAGGGCCGCCGATGACAAACTTGCCGGTGGGATTGGTGAGGAAGCGGGTGTGGCTATCCGGCTTGATGGGCAGCTCGGCAAACACCGGCGTGACCACTGCCTCCCAGAGATCGGCGCGGATCCGCTCTTGCACCGCCGCCTCTTCCGTAATGGCGCCAATCGTGGGTGTGTGCTGGGTGGAGATGAGCAGGGTGTGAATGCCCACCGGGCGACCTTCCTCATAGGCCACAGTCACCTGCGTTTTGCCATCCGGGCGCAGATAGGGCAGGGTGCCGTTTTTGCGAACCGTGGCCAACTGGCGGCTGAGGCGGTGGGCCAAGCTAATGGGCAAGGGCATCAACTCGGGAGTTTCATCGCAGGCAAAGCCAAACATCAACCCCTGATCCCCGGCCCCGACCAAGTCGAATTGATCTTCCTGGGAGCCGCGACTTTCCAGGGCCACATTCACCCCTTGGGCAATATCGGGAGATTGCTCATCGAAAGCCACCAACACCGCGCAGCTTTCTGCACAAAACCCATTCTTGGCATCGGTATAGCCAATTTCGGCCACCTTGTCCCGCACCAGACGGGTGAAGTTGACCTGCGCTTGCGAGGTGATCTCCCCGGTCAACAAAACCAGGCCCGTATTGACCACCACCTCGGCGGCCACCCGACTGAGGGGATCCGCCGTCAAGAGGGCATCCACGATGGCATCGGAGATCTGATCGCAGATTTTGTCGGGGTGCCCCTCCGTCACCGACTCCGAGGAAAACAAAAACGACTTGGACAACGAACCTTCTCCTTAAAAGCTAGAACTGAGAACCTGAACAAAAAACAAGGCTCACCCGCTCGTTCATTATCCGTCGGAGAAAGAGCCAACCAGGGATCCCCAGGTGCTCCGCACCAGCCCCAACTCAGCCAGAGGAAAGGCCCAGCAACCAGCAAGCGTTCTGCACCGCTGACGCACCAGCACCGCCGCGAAGGCCTTGCCCCGCTGCCGCGACCAGAGCTATGGGAGCTGCTAAAGGATAAAGTTGCCAGAAAAGTCCCCCGCCAAAGAGGGCTATCCTCTAGAGAAAACTTTATTGCCTTTATCTTTCGGTTACTGACTAACCGCAGGAATTGGCACCGTAGCGGAGGCTTCCGCCGGGTTGCCGCAGCTTCATTGGGCCTGGTCCCTCAGTCTGCTCTGGATAAAGAACGGAACTTGTCCCTATAGTACCCCCAACCTCCGCCCATTTGTCAAAAAAATAAGCTGTGGGCGGCTTCAGCCAAACAGACCCTGCCACCAGTCTGTCCCCTGAGCGGCTTTGAGAAAGAATGCGCCGGCCAAGCCCAGGGGGGAGAGAACGCCGAGAAAGCCAACTGTCCCCAATCCCCAAGCCAAGCGGTGCAGATGCTTTTTGTCGGCAGGATTTGGCGTCGTTTCGGCTGAGATGGCCAACAGGGATCCCAAGGCTGCCAATAGGGATCCCCCCAGACCTGCAAAGTAGCTGGGCGCTAGCCACGGTTGCAACTCGGCGGCAGATACGACTTGGATGCGGGGCAAGACTTGAAAACACCCTATTGCCAGCACTGCCCAGGTGAAGCAGTACATTAGCAGGCTATCTCGGAAAGCAGCAGCCGGTTCTCTCATGATCCCAGCCAATGCAACCAGATGAGGGATTAGGATGGGGGTGGTCTGCTGTGGGGAACTTGGGTTTGCCCCGACGGTCGCGCCAGTGGTGCAGTTCCCCTCAGCCTGTGTGGCGAATCTCGATTCCTTTTGATTATGGCCCAACCCGCCCTGTCTGGCTTGCCTGCACCGGCTTCCGGATCCCAACCCCTCTCGACAACAGAACTTGAGGACGCTTGCGATAGCGGTGCGGAGTCTTCACCGGGCACAGAGGCTGACCCAAACTGGCGGCACCGCCAAAGAATGCAAAAACGCCAGCAGATCCAGCGGCAGCGTCTGTCGGGCATGCGAGATGACAAGGGCTTGATCATCGTACACACCGGGCAGGGCAAGGGAAAGACCACGGCTGCCTTTGGCATGATCTTCCGCGCCCTCGGCCAGGGATTGTCGGTGGGGGTGGTGCAATTTATCAAGGGGGCCTGGGATCCAGGAGAAGCCAAGCTATTGCGGAAATTGGCCGAGCATCCAGAGCTGGGCCTGGGGAAAATAGCTTTTTACGCCATGGGAGAGGGCTTTACCTGGGAAACCCAGGATCGGGAGCGGGACATCGCCCATGCACAGGCGGCCTGGGAAAAGGGGCGGGAGCTGTTCACCAGCGGGGAGTTTCAGTTGGTGCTTCTGGATGAGATCAATGTCGCCCTCAAGTTGGGATATCTCTCGCCGGACAGGGTGTTGGCCGGGCTAGCGGAGAAACCGGAGCGGGTTCACCTGATCTTGACGGGGCGGGGCGCGCCGGCAGCGTTGATCGACCGAGCCGATCTGGTGACGGAGATGACTTTGGTCAAGCATCCCTTCCGTGACCAGGGGATCAAGGCGCAAATCGGCATCGAGTTCTAACCCTTGGGCAGGAAAGATGGCCATTCTGCTGGCGGCGGCAGCAAGCGGCAGCGGCAAAACCACCATCACTCTGGCTCTGTTGTCCGCTCTGAGGCGACGGGGCCTGCGCATCCAACCTTTCAAGGTGGGGCCGGATTACATTGATCCTCTGTTTCACACGGCGGTGAGCGGGATCCCCTGTCGCACTTTGGATCCCTTCTTGACCGACGAGGACTTTGTGCAGCGCTGCTTTCGCCACCATTGCCAGGGCAAGGATGGAGCCATTGTGGAGGGGGTAATGGGCCTCTTCGATGGACGAGCGCCGGGATCCCTGCCCCTCCCCGAGGGCGGAACGGAGCCTTTTTTTGCCAGCAGCGCCCATGTGGCCCGCCTGCTCGGGATCCCTGTGGTGCTGGTGATCGATGGCAGCGGCATGGGAACGACGGTGGCCGCTTTGCTCTACGGCTTGAGCCGCTGGGATCCCCGCCTCTCCATTGCTGGGGTGATTTTCAACCAGGTGGCCTCGGAGCGGCATGGACAAATCTTGCAGCAGGCAGCGGCTGCAGCGGGGATCCCGGTCTTGGGCCAGTTTCCCCGGCGGGAGGATTTGCGGTTGCCCAGCCGACACCTGGGGTTGGTGCCTGTCTCAGAACTGGATCACTTCCCCCACTGGCAAGCTGCCTGGGCCGAGCTGGCCGAGCAACACGTCAATTGGGATAGCCTATTGCCCCTCATTCGGAGGCTTCCTCCAGCGGTAGGAGAGCTGTGGCCAGGGATCCCCCCTCTCACCGAAAGGACTCCGCCCCGCCGCTGCGAACAGGTACGGGTGGCGGTGGCCCAAGACCACGCCTTTAACTTCTACTACGCCGACAACTTGGATCTGTTGCGGGCCTGTGGAGCCGAGCTGCTGGAGTATTCCCCCCTCCAGGTGGGACTATGGCCGCCGGATCCCTGCGATGGCGTGCTGCTGGGGGGAGGGTTCCCGGAATTGTTTGCAGCACCTCTATCTGAGAGCATTAACCAACGCCCGCTCCCGCCCGCCCACCCACCCCTCTACGCCGAGTGCGGCGGACTGATGGTGCTGGGCCAATCCCTCACCGATTTTCAGGGAAAGACCTACCCGATGGCCGGGCTATTACCCATCCAGGTAGACATGGCCGACCGGCTGTGTTTGGGCTACCGCGAAGCTGCGGTTTTGCGCCCAACCCTGCTGGCCCCAGCCGGGGATCGCCTGCGCGGGCATGAATTTCACCGCTCCCGCAGCACCCCCATCTCCCCCAGCCCAATCTACAGCTGGGGATCCCCCGCCCAGCCTCAACAGGAAGGATGGGCCACCGAGCGTCTTCACGCTTCGTACCTGCATCTGCACTGGGGATCCCGTCCCGACCTGGCCATGCGGCTGCTGCGAAGTTTCATAAGGATTACTCGGGGCCTGCCCATCCCCTCTTAGAACACCGTGCCATCGCTGAGCAGTTGGATGGGAGGAGAAGCATCTGGCCTAAGCTGGGCAGCGATTTGCCGCCCTGCCGTCCAGGTTCCCCCTTGCAGTATTTTCACCAGGGGCAACTCCTGGGCAGAGCAGCCAAGCCTTTCCCGGATTAAGGAGGCAACTTGATCCAGCAAAATCACCGTCAGGGCTCGCCACTCCACAATCACCGTCGAATCTGGGGGATGCGGTTGCTGCCCAATCTCCGGCTGCTTGAGCTGGATCACCCCCAAATCCACAAACAGCCCCCCGTTGCGATACTCCGCCAAACCCGTCAGCTCATCCAAACCCCCGATTGGGATCCCCTCCTGCTGCAACGGCTCCAGCAGGGAATAGGTCATCCATTGGGACAACTTGTGAAAAGGCACCCAATGGCTCCCCGGCTCCGTTTGGGGCAGGTGGGGATAGGGCCAGACATCCCCCAGAGGGATCCCGGCCAGCGAGACTCGCCCAGGCCAAATGGGGCCAACCCCCCTCTGAACCGCCTGTAAGACCTGTGCTGCCTCGATCCCACCGCTGGGATCCTCGGGTTGGATTGCTTCCCACAACCGGCCAGGACGGGGAAGATTGTGACCGGATCCAAAGTAATGAGGTTGAGCCCGCAAAGTTTGTGCCAACCTTTGCAGCAGTTGCCAGCGCCCCTCCAGTCCCAGTAAAGGATTTTCCGGCCCCACCTGGAAAGCTGCTGCCAAATCCGCCAAGGTGATCCGCTCCAGGCCCGCCGCATCCACCTGCAGAGGCTGCTGGGGATCGCTGGAAAACCCACCTTGCCAGAACCAGTCGAAACTGGCCAAGGCCAAACCTTCGGAACGACCCACCACCGTCTGACTTTCTGGATCCCGGTACTTCCAGGCAGAGCCTGCCCCTGCGTCCAGCAACACGCTGACGATGGCCAGATCCCACTTGCATCGCAGCCGCTCCAGCGGATCCATGTCTTTAAGTCGATTTTCCAGACGGGTTAGGCGCTCCCCGGATCCCACTTGAAAATGTTGCCAGCGGCTGTGGAAGGGAATTTCCCCGGTGGGATAGTGGGCCCGCATTGTGGTGATCACATAGTCGGCTACGGATCCCAGCCGGTTCAGGTCGAGGCGAAAATGCTCTGATTCACCGGCCAAAACCCTTTCCAACAGCAACCGACAGCGATCCCGAATGGCTTGGGGACTCTGCAAATAAGCCACTCGTTTTTCCAGATCAACAGGTGTCAGCATCAAGCTGTTCCTTCTCAATTGTCCATGCCGAGAATTTTCTCAGCATAATCGGGCGGGAACCCACCTTGATCTGCATTCGTCTGCAAGCCTTGGCCCACTTGACACTCCCGCCGGTCTCTTGTCAAAAGACCGCGTCTTACTTCGCGATCGGTGAGACCCTTGCAAGAGAAAGCTTTGAAGCAACTGTCCTGCTGACACGAGCAGCCCTGAGCCATTTTGAGAAAAGACTGGGCCAAGCACTGGGTGAGGATCCCGATAGATAAGAGCATTGACTCGAGGTAAATTTTGATGTCCCTGTTAAGAGAAGTGTTGAATACTACATTTCCCTGAAGTAGACTTCGCCCACTCTGTGGCCTTAATCACTTCCTTGAGGGGTTGTCGATTGTTATGATAGATGTAATCCTAGCCCTAAGCATAAATTACTAGTTAGGTCATTTGCAGCTAGGCTAAGCCCCAAAAGTGCCAATCCGTTAGGGAGGAGTGTGATGTTCACACGGTTGGCGGAACAATACCGCAGCTATGTTCAAGATCTGGTGATGAGTTTGCAGGCTCTGGCCATCGTTTTGGAGAAGCGGGGCTACCCAGCCTCTTGCTACACCTGTGGTACGTCTTTCGAGAGTGCCTCGTTTATGGTCAGTTTACGAGAGGGGCACCTAATCCGCTTTTTGGTTTCCGAATGCTCCATTAGCTGGACAGAAATGCGGGATGACCGGGAGCTTATGAAATTGGAAGGGGCAGAGGCGATTCGCCAACTGCAGGAGCTGGCAGAGCTTATCAAAGATGAGCTGTTGGTCGCCGCCACGCCGGCTGAAGCTCTGGTGGCCAGCACCTGATCCTGGCAGGCCCTAGGTCTGCTCAAACCCAAGCCGTAGCCGATTGGACAACTAAGCCTAACCTTCTAGGCCGCTGCTTTGGAGATTTTTCCCCTGTTGAGGAGTAAGGGTGGAATAGGGATCCCCCTCGACAGAGTGGCAGTTGGCTGGCTGCCCATGCCGCTTGTATGGGGATCCCAGATGACCCGCTCTCCCAGCTTGTATCTGGAGTGGTTTGTGGCGGCAAAGCCTCTCTGAGTAAAGTCTGAGTAAGGTGTCACCGCTGCCAGGGATCCCGTGTCGACGGGCTCAGTCTCTCATGGCTCTTACGCAATACCCCCAAGGGGATTCGAACCCCTGTCGCATCCGTGAAAGGGATGTGTCCTAGGCCTCTAGACGATGGGGGCGCTCTCCGACAAGGCGATCCTAATCCTAAAGAAGGATAAGTAAGCTTGTCAACCTTTTAATCTGCATCCCCAGACCCACGCCCTGCCAAGTTCAGAATCAAGATCCCCAGCAAAGCCAGGCTCAGCAGGCTGGCAATCACAATCGGTTCATCTGGGATCACGTCCATCTTGGCTTCACCTCACCACATCACAAAGAGCCACACCTCAGCTAGAAATCGCAGGAGCCCCGCACTGTACCCGTAGGGTCAGTGCCGGGAGGAATGCGGAAGTCACAATAGAACCATGACCCAAGTCCTGACCGTATCCTGCAAGCTCAAGGTGTCCCAGTCGCAAGCCGCCAAATTGGACGCGACCTTGGCTGCTTTCGGCCAAGCCTTGAACTGGGTCAACCAGAACACGCCGGAGAAAGTCGCCAACGCCGTTAAGCTCCAGTCTCTGTGCTACCGCGAAATCCGTGCCCGGTTCGGCTTATCCAGTAACTTGGCTCAGCAGGTCTGCAGACAGCTGGCCGGCGCCCGTAAAGTTGCCCAACAGAAAAACCGCCCCGTCAAAGCGTTCAAAGGGGGCTTCGCTACCTACGACGCTCGTATCTTTTCGTTCCGCGAGAAAGACTGGACGGTGTCGCTGACCACGGTGGAGGGTCGGGAGCGCTTTGAGCTAGCGATTGGCCGCTACCAGAGAGAACGGCTGGCGGGCTCCAATCCCAAATCTGCCACTCTGGTCAAGCGTAAAGACGGCTCCTACTCCATTCAGATCTGTGTAGAAGCGGAGCCATCCCCACCGCAACGCACGGGCAGAGTGCTGGGGGTGGACTTGGGGAGGACGGATATTGCCCATACGTCAGAGGGGGACAATTGGAATGGACAGCAGTTGAACCGAATCCGAGACCACTACTCCAAGCTGAGGGCGGCACTCCAACGCAAAGCCAGTAAGGGCACCCGCAGTTCGCGGCGCAGATGCAGAGAACTGCTGCAACGGCTGTCTGGCAAGGAGAGACGTTTTCAGGCGTGGGTCAATCATCGCATCTCCAAAGCTATTGTCTCTAGGGCAAAAGCTACCAACAGTGCTATCGCTCTGGAAGACCTGACAGGGATCCGGGAAAGGGTTAATCAACAGCCGCGCAGCAAAGCCGAGCGACGAAGGGCCAACAGTTGGGCGTTCTACCAACTACGCCAGTTTCTGGAATACAAGGCGAGGGTTGCAGGGGTTTCTCTGATTCTTGTTCCGCCTGCCTACACGTCGCAGACCTGCCACCGGTGTTTGCACATCCATCCCGACCCTGCGCAATCCTATCGCAGTGGTAAGTCGTTCAAGTGTGGGCACTGTGGATGGGAAGGAGATGCGGACTTGAATGGTGCAAACGTAATTGCGCTCTTGGGGGCTGCCGTAAACCAGCCTAGAGGTTCGGGCCTGTTTTGTTCTCTGGTAGAGCAGAGCAGGCTCAGGGCTACTGAAAGCCCGCTCCGTACCGCTTAGCGGTCGGAGCCGGGTAGTTTACACCCGTTCCACATCCCAGAAGAAGAGGGATCCCGCCATAACCACCCCGTCTCTTTGCTGTTCTAGCCGGCTCACACCCCATCGAGCCCCGTACGGAGGCGGGCCGGTGAGCCGTCCTAAGCAAAGCATCCATCCAGTGGCTTAGACTACACTAGTAAGGACTGACCCATCGCTTGGACTGGCATGATTCCCACCGTTATTGAGCAATCTGCGCGAGGCGAGCGCGCCTTTGACATCTACTCGCGTCTCTTGCGGGATCGGATCATTTTCTTGGGCACCCAGGTGGACGACGACATTGCCAACCTGATTGTGGCCCAGATGCTCTACTTGGAATCGGAAGACCCCGAAAAAGACATCTACCTCTACATCAACTCCCCCGGTGGCTCTGTCTATGCCGGCATGGCCATTTACGACACCATGCAGCACATTCAGCCGGATGTCTCCACCATCTGCATTGGTTTGGCTGCCAGCATGGGAGCCTTTCTGCTGGCAGGGGGCACCAAAGGCAAGCGCATTGCCCTTCCCCACGCCCGCATCATGATCCACCAACCCCTTGGTGGAGCTCAGGGGCCAGCTACCGATATTGAAATTCAGGCCAAAGAGATCCTCTTCATCAAAAACAGCCTCAATAGCTTGCTGGCCTACCACACCGGTCAACCTCTAGAGCGCATCGAACGAGATACCGACCGCGACAACTTCATGACCCCAGAACAAGCCAAAGAGTACGGCCTCATCGACCAAGTGATCAGCAAGAGACCCCAGCCAACCCTGGCAGCCGTTTCTTGACCGTCCAGGCCCTGCGGGTGGGTTTGCTCTGCTCCCTCAAAGAAGGGAGCTTTTGGTTTTGGCCAGGGATTCCACCCAAAAGATATTAAGAAAGCCAAAGAAATCTGTATTCTCAGCGGGAAGCAGGGGGCCTCACTTTAATTAAACTAATCAAACTCATAAAGAAAGTAATGATCAGCCCATTATTGCGGATGGTAGCTTAGGATTAAACCTATATAGAGTTGTGTTTGCCGAGATTCTAGCTTAGGCACTGTATAAAAATCTTTCTACTGGATTTGCAAGTCCAGGGAGTCCAAGCTAGCAATTGAAGGCACTCGAAAAGAAGGGTTTGGGGCTTCCATCCCCTGGGATGAAGAGTGTCTTAAGGCCCAACTTTGGCCTCGCGGTTGTGGGGCGAGTTCGTTCACGAAAACTCGGTGGTCTTGAGTTTTGGCCCTGGGTTTTTTCCTCTTGGTTGCATCCGTGAATGGCATTTTCTGGTTCTGTGATTCGTTCAGAGGGAGATCAACGTGGCCTATTCAGCAACCCAATCCAAAAGCGGCTATCAAGCCGGTGTGAAGGATTACCGACTCACCTATTACACTCCCGACTACACGCCTAAGGATACCGACGTCTTGGCCTGTTTCCGGGTTACTCCTCAGCCGGGTGTTCCTCCCGAAGAGGCCGGGGCGGCTGTGGCGGCTGAGTCTTCGACGGGCACCTGGACAACGGTATGGACCGATTTGCTTACCGACTTGGATCGGTACAAAGGCCGCTGCTATGACATCGAGCCGGTTCCCGGCGAAGACAACCAGTACTTCTGCTTCGTCGCCTATCCGCTGGATCTGTTCGAGGAAGGCTCGGTGACCAACATGCTCACCTCGATTGTGGGCAACGTTTTTGGCTTTAAGGCCCTAAAGGCGCTGCGGCTGGAAGATGTGCGGATCCCGGTGGCCTACCTGAAAACCTTCCAGGGCCCTCCCCATGGCATTCAGGTGGAGCGGGACAAATTGAATAAGTATGGCCGTCCGCTGCTGGGCTGCACCATCAAGCCCAAGTTGGGCCTTTCTGCCAAAAACTACGGGCGGGCCGTGTATGAAGCTCTGCGGGGCGGCTTGGACTTCACCAAAGATGACGAAAACATCAACTCCCAGCCCTTCCAGCGCTGGCGAGATCGCTACTTGTTCGTGATGGAGGCTGTCCACAAGGCCCAAGCGGAAACCGGCGAGATCAAGGGCCACTATTTGAACGTGACGGCGCCCACCTGCGAAGAGATGTTCAAGCGGGCCGAGTTTGCCAAGGAGTTGGGCGCCCCTATCATCATGCACGACTACTTGACAGCTGGCTTCACTGCCAACACCAGCTTGGCCAAGTGGTGCCGGGATAACGGCATTCTGCTGCACATTCACCGGGCCATGCACGCGGTGATCGACCGGCAGAAAAACCATGGCATCCACTTCCGGGTGTTGGCCAAGTGTTTGCGCATGTCCGGTGGCGACCACCTGCACTCTGGGACGGTGGTGGGCAAGTTGGAAGGCGACCGCGCCATCACGATGGGCTTTGTGGATCTCATGCGGGAAAACTACGTAGAGGCCGATCGCTCCCGCGGCATTTTCTTCACCCAAGATTGGGCTTCCATGCCAGGGGTGATGCCAGTGGCTTCCGGTGGGATCCACGTTTGGCACATGCCGGCGCTGGTGGAAATCTTCGGCGACGACTCGGTGCTGCAGTTCGGCGGCGGAACCTTGGGACACCCCTGGGGCAACGCGCCGGGCGCAACCGCCAACCGGGTGGCCTTGGAGGCTTGTATCCAAGCTCGTAACGAAGGTCGAGACCTGGCCCGTGAAGGCAACGACATCATCCGGGAAGCGGCCAAGTGGTCGCCGGAGCTGGCGGCTGCCTGCGAGCTGTGGAAGGAAATCAAGTTCGAGTTCAAGGCCGTTGACACCCTCTAGAGATCTGCTGGGGGCAAGGGATCCCTACGGTTCTCTTGCCCTGCTGGCCCCCTCCCTGGATCGGCAATGGATCTGAAACAGATCGCCAAAGACACCGCCAAGACCTTGATCAGCTACCTGACTTATCAGGCGATGCGCACGGTGCTGGCCCAACTGAGCGAAACAGATCCCCCCAGGGCCCTTTGGCTACAGCAGTTCTCCGCTCGGCAAAACCTTCAGGATGGAGAAGCCTACCTGCGGGCTTTGCTGGCTGAGCGTCCTGAGTTGGCCTATCGCATCATGACCGTTCGTGAACACATTGCTGCGGAGGTGGTCGATTACCTGCCGGAAATGGCCAAAGCCGGCATCCAGCAAGCCAACATGGAGCACCGCCGCAATCATCTAGAACGGATCACCTCGGCGACGGGATCCCTACCCGTTACCCACCCGGAAGCGGGATCCCCCCCACAAAACCCTAGGCTCGAAACGGAGTGACACCGATCATGCAAACCTTACCAAAAGAGCGCCGCTACGAAACCCTCTCCTATCTGCCGCCGCTGACGGATCTGCAGATCATCAAGCAGGTGCAGTACATCTTGGATCAGGGCTACATCCCGGCCATAGAGTTCAACGAATCGTCTGAACCAACGGTTCGCTATTGGACGCTGTGGAAGCTGCCCCTGTTCAGCGCCACTTCTCCCCAGGAGGTGCTCAGCGAAGTGCAGGCTTGCCGCAGCGCCTACCCCAACTGTTTCATTCGCGTGGTGGGGTTCGACAACATTAAGCAATGCCAAGTGCTCAGCTTCCTGGTCTATAAGCCCAGCGGCCTGCGCTAGGAGAGCGTCTTGCCAGTTCCCGGTCAAGTTCTGGCCAGCAACAGGGGAGAGCTTCTCCCCTTTTTGTCTTTATATTCGCTTCAGTTTAGGGTGAGACGCCTGGGCTACTGAGAAAAGCCTTCCAGCCCCGTGTATTGTTGCTCCGCAACGCTAACGCCGTTGTTTCTAGGATCCGATGCCCATAAGGGATCCCAGCCCTACCGCCAGAAGAGCGGCCAGGGTTGTTTGAATACTGTTTACAACTTCGTTGGTCATCCAGGCCAAACGGGGTTGTAACACCACTCCCATCCAGCTTTCCGCCAGGGTGGCCAGGATCCCAGCCAGCCAGCAGATGCCCAACCAAAATGGGCTTTCCCCCACCCACTCCCCGCCAATCCCCCAGGCCAACCCGGCCATCCCTGCCGCTGCCGCCACCCCCGCCAGGGATCCCTCTAGGCTCACGGCTCCTTCTGTGCCCGCCGGCACGGACTGGAAGGTGGTGATCAAAAAGGTCTTGCGGCCATAGGCTTTCCCCACCTCGCTGCTGACGGTATCGGCCAATTTCGCTGCAAAGCTGGCGCTGTATCCCAACCACCACAGGGGATGCGGGAAGAAAGCGTATCCTAGCGCACATACTGCCCCGGTTAAAGCGGATCCCCAGACGTTCTCCGGCCCTCGCTCCCCCTCTCGCTTTTCGGCGATCCCCTGCGCCTGCTTGCGCCGGATCCCCAGTTTGGTTACGGCTGTTCCCACTAAAAAATAGGCAGCTACCACCGCGTAGCCCCGCCCCCCCAGCCCCCCCCACACCAGCAGGCCCAGCAGGCCCGCGTGGATGACCCCTGCTCGCGTCAAAGCCTTCTGAGGGCTCAGCAGACCCAGCACCACCAGAGCCAGGTTGAGCCAGAGTGCCACCCCCCACTGACTCAGAAGCCACGCTTGCCACATATACCCTTAAACTTTAGCCACAGCAATTTGGCCAGGTAATTCTCAGCACAAGCACCAATATAGCAATCCGTGTTAAATCGCAAAAAAATCTTTTATCGACTAAATGCCTCTCCCTGTAAACGTGCCGGTCAAATCTCCCACCACCCTCCTATTCCTCTTAGAAGGAATCAGCACCCGGCCTTCCCTTGTCTATCCTCTCCCTGAATTCCTGAGAATCTTATCCCCTATCACCTTCGTATGCTCTGCTTGCCAACTCTCTGGTAATGCCTCTGCTTGGGTAATATCCTGCTTTGCCCTGCTGTGATTCTAAACACTAACGGCTTCCCCAAACCATCCACACTCACATGGATCTGAGTGCTGTATCCACCTCGACTCCTCCCCAAAGCTTGCTCCCCTTTTTTGCGGCTGCCCAGGGGTGAGCACGAACGACAGTTGAGTCAAGGATAAGATGCTCTAAGTCAGGGTCTTTCCCAAACTCCCAAGCAACTCCAGCGATGGAATCTCTGGTGTATCATTTTCCATATCTTTTTGGGAGGTAGCGCCACGGGGATCCAGAGCGAGCTATTACAGCAGGCCTTGGATAAACTGTTTGCATCCTGCCTCTTTGCCGATGTGGATCTGGATTCTGTTTTCAGGAAAGCTATAATTTTTTGCTATTTTATTTGCTGTGATCTGCAGCAAGATAACTCATCAGACCTTACCCAAAAACTGTCCTTATCATAACTAAATGCAAAAAACCTAACGACTACACCTTCTGCCGTTCAACTGGGATCTTCAGCCAACGGCTTAGTTCCGAGGCCAACCACTCCAGCTCTGGCTCCTGCAAAGGGATCCCCGCTCCCAACTCGTATTTGCGGTTGCCCGCCCAGATGTTCAACTGTGGGCTTTGGCGTGGGATCAGCTCTAGCCGGTCAATATCCCATCGCCGACTGGGGGGAACATTGCCAAACCTCAGGCCAAACACCTCGTGAGCCAGGCGAATGTATTTTGTGTCGATCCGTAGGTGGACTTTGCCGAATAGACCGTAGAGGATCACGCCCACCATCCCCAACCCCACCGTCCAGAAGGGCAGGGTGAATAGGCCAAACATCAGATTGGCCGGAAAAGGCGCATGCCCAACCGATATGATCGTGAAAAAGGTGATGAAGGAGTTCCAAGCGATGGCGAAAGGCAGCAACACCAAAACACCGATTTGCCGGGCCGGGATCACCACCTGAAAGGTCTGTTCGGACTTGTGCAGTTGAATCCGGCTGCCTGCTGGCTGTCGAGTAGGGACTGCTGCTGCGTCTGAGGGAATCAAGGCGGGACGACGATCCAAATGCTCCAGCGCCTCCAGGGCCTGCCGGGCGGAAGCAGGACGATCTGCCGCCAAAGGTTCCGTCATCCACCGCAGCCAGTCGCGAAAGGGCGGGCTCAGTTGCACCGCTTGCTCGAACACAATCCGGGCTCCCTCCTGGGGCAGATCCGCCGGGTGTTGGCCGGTGAGCAGGTGGATTAGGGTGGCACCTAAGCTGTAGAGATCGGAAGCGGGCACGGTTCTGCCGCCAAATTGCTCTTGAGTGCTGGACTGATAGGGGCTGCTCTATGTTTGGCGGGCTTGGCCCTTTGGAATGCCCTCAACCCGGCCCAAGACTTGGACGCAGCCGGCAGAGTGGCCCTCCAGGCTCCTGCCAACCCGGATCCCTCTCCCTCGCCCAGGCCAGACTCCGGATGGGATGGGGATCTGCCCGCAACCTCTTCAGAGACGATGACCTCGGCCCCGGCTAGTCTTTCTGAAGTCACCTCTCCACCTTCTTCTGAGCAGATTGACCGCTTTGCCCGCACCCTCCTGGCGGTGCAACCTCTTCTGGAGAGCACCCAAAATCGCCTCCAACAGGCCAACAGCAGCGAGGAACGTCGGCAAATCGAACAACAGTTTGAGGCTGCTGCTGCCGAGATCATCGTCGCCCATCAACTGACCTCAGAGGACTATCAGCGCATCTCCGCCAGCGCCCAATTGGATCCGCAGGTGGCAGCCGCCATCACCGCAGCCGTGCGCCGTTGGAGGTCTCCGTCGCGCTAGCGGGACAGGGCCCTTGCGGCCAGCCGTGGAGAAAACACCTCGTAGATGACGGTCAAAGGCTGGCCCCTGTGCAACAAAAGATAATGCCTAGCCCAGAAGGGACCGGGACACTGCAGCAGCCGGGCAACCGGGTCTGCCTCGCCGTGGTAAAGGCCGCGCAGCTCGCGAAAGGTCTCCAGTTTTTCTTGGATCAGATTTTGGCCAATGGGCCGATCGGGATGGGGCAAGTATTGAACCAGATGTTCGGAGTTCCACCAAGAGGTGGCATAGAGCAAGGGCTGTTGAGAGGTTACTCCGCACAGCCAAACCCGCCGCCGCATCAAAGGGGATCCCAGCCGCCCCAAATCTCTGGCCAGCTGTTGCATGGACTTGGGGGCAGTGCCCTGCTCTGCCTGTAAATCAACCCGGCCCGTGTCCAGCAGATGAGCCTGAATCGGCTCTTGGATCAAGGCAGCAAGATTACGGGTGGTAAAGCCATCCCCCAAAAGCAGCAAGCGCAGCACGGGATCCACCTGCACCAGCTCAGGCTGTACCGGGTCTGGCTCCCCCTGCCAATGCAGCTGTAGAGGCCACCAATCGCCTTGGCCAGAGGAGACATTGCCCAAAGAGCCATCTGCAGAACAGAGAGTAGCGCTCCAAGGGGATCCGGCAGCGTCGGCATGGCAGGTGAGGGGAGAAGGGGAAAGTTCCAAGGCGGCGGTTCAGTTGTTAAGTTCTGTATCGCCCTTAGTCTAACCCACCCACCGTCTCTGCTCCGAGGACTTTCGTGACATACTCCGGCACTCATGCTGATGCACAGAGGGCGGGGCTTCCCGGCGGTCTAGCTAACTCGTGCCCGGCTGAACGAGCAGTCGCACCACCCAGGGGACGACCACGACGACACTGATCAGGCGTGCCAAGTGCATGACCACCACTGTGCTGGTTTGGGCTCCCATATCCAGGGCTATCAAGCTCATGTCGGAAATGCCTCCTGGAGCTGTGCCCAAGATGGCAGTCAAGCGCTCGATCCCCAGCCAACGGGAGATCAGGTACCCCGACAAGACCCCTGTGCTCACCGCAATCACCGTACAGAGCAGGGCCGGTCGCCACAGATCTTTCAGGGCCAGAAGCGTATCGGCAGTGAGCTTAGTACCCAAAAGAATGCCCAACACCACCTGCATGGCAAAACGGATCCCGGCTGGGGGAGCGGGAATTGGGATCGCCCCCCAGACATTCACCAGACCCACCGCCACCATGGAGCCCACCAGCGCTCCCGCCGGAAGCCTCAGCTTGACCCCGATCAGGGCGCCAGCCAGCCCGATCAACACCGTCCAGAGATAGCTCATCATTTGGGCTTAGCTTTGAGAAAAGAGGAACGCCGTGAGTCCGGGCTTGGCCCAACCCCTCTACGGCACTGGGCACAGACGCCGTAGAAGTCAAGCACATGGTACTCGATCGCGAATTGGTACTGACTGGAAAGCTGTGCCTCCAAATCTTCCACCGGACAATCGGGCAAAGGCACCACCCGCCGACATTCGGTGCAGATCAGGTGGTGGCGGTTGTGGCCATTGCTGGGCAGAACCTGGTAGTAGGTCTGCTGATCTCCCAAGTTGACCGCTTGCAGCTTGCCCTCATTGCGCAGAGCATCCAAAACTCGATAAACCGTGGCCAGACCGACGGTGTGGTTGGCATTGCGCAACTCCAGAAAGATCTCTTGCGCCGAAAGGGGTTGTGAACGATGCTCTAGCACCTCCAGAATCAATTTCTGGTTGCGGGTCTGGCGGGAAGAAGACATGATCCCTTCGTGTAGGTCGTTCTTGGGGGTCAACGCTCAGCGTCTGCCTCAGCTTTCATGCGCTCTAGGGTCTGGTGCATCTGGTCAAACATTTGGGTCAGGGAGAGCCCAAACCCCCCAAGCTGAGTTTGCAGTTGTTTGATGGTCATTTGAGCCATAAAGTCGTCGGAGAGTTCCAGCCGCTTCATGAAAATGCGCTGGCGCTCCAGCAACTCCTCCATCTGTTCGATGAAGATTTTTTTGCCTTCCCGGTCGAATTGGCCGTACCGTTGACCAAGCTGCATCAGGTTTTGGAAATCCTGAAACAGTTGCTTGGCTTCCTCTTGGACGATCTCAGAGTCGAAGAAGCTCATGGCCTTCCGTTTGCCCTGAATAAACTGCATTGGGTATACCCATCCTATCCGAATCCGATTGCCTCAGCAGGAGGCAACCCCTCCTGCGAGTACGGGATCCCGCCCTTCTGGCTCAAGATAAGCTCTGGCTTGTTTGCCTCCGTGTCGGCTATGCTTCCGTTTCCTTGTGTTAAGGCCTACACTCAGCCGACTGTGGCCCGGCGGTGGTGCGAACGGGTGCAGGGATCCCGACCTCTGTTTCTGGCCTGCTTGGGGTTTACCGAAACGGCTCTTGTTCCGGGCATTTCGGCTGCCGGCGCTACCCCCTCCTTGCGTCGCTACACAGCTCTTGCCGATGGCGAAGTGTTGCTGGCGGGCCATTCTCACCGCTTGCCCACCTCTCCGGATGGCTATCCTTCTCCGGTGGTGATCAGCTGCGCCATCCTGAGGGAGTTGGGGATCCCGTGCCGAGTGTTCGATTGTGGCTTGCCGGAACCTTTGCCGGGGGCAGAAATGGTGAGCTCTGGGGGAGTGGCCCGCTGCTTGAGCACAGGACAGGCTCTGTCTTTGGAGCAGGTGGGATCCCTGTGGCAAGAAGGGTACGACCGCGGATCCCGGCTGGAGCAAGGCTACTGTGTGATTGGGGAGTGTGTGGCAGGGGGCACCACCACGGCGCTGGCGGTGTTGTTGGGACTGGGGTGGGCAGCAGAGGGCATGGTAAACAGCAGCCACCCGGTCTGCAACCACGCCCAAAAGCTGGCCTTGGCCCGGCAGGGATTGGCCCGTCTGCCAAGGGGAGCTTCTGCTGCTGAGGTGGTGGCGGCAGTGGGGGATCCCATGCAGCCCTTTGTGGCCGGGTTGGCGATGGGCGCAGCGCAACGGGGAGCGGTGCTGCTGGCAGGGGGAACCCAAATGTTGGCGGTGCTGGCCTTGATGCAGCGCTGGGGGGAAGAGCAGGGGATCCCTTGGCCCCCGGAGAACGTGGTTGTGGGAACTACCCGCTGGGTGGCAGAGGATCCCTCGGGCAATACGGTGGCCTTGGCAGAGTTGTTGGGGGTTGCTCCCCTTTTGGCCACCCAACTGAGCTTTGCCAATAGCCGCTATCTGCCTCTACAGGCTTACGAGCGGGGCTATGTCAAGGAAGGGGTGGGGGCGGGTGGGCTGGCCATTGCCAGCAGCCTTTACGCCGGTTGGGGCCAAGCGGAGCTGTTGGCAGCAGTTGAGCGCAGCTACGAACGCCTGGTGCTTCAGGCCGGCTCCAAGGGGGCCATGGTCAACCCCTCCCGCAGCAATTGCTGATGGTAGAGCTCCGCCTGTTCTTGAGGGCCGACCCAAACAACTGCTTGCCCTTCGGCATCCACCTGCACGGTCAGTTGCCGCGCTAGGGGCAAAGTCATGCCGGGGATGTATTTCAGCAGACATTCCGTAACGTGCTGAAAGGTATTGAAATCGTCATCCAAGACGATCACCTTGAAGTGGGGGTAGGGCTGGCGAACCTGGGTTCTCGAGGGCGAGAACTGCTGAGCAGGTCGAGTTGGAGCTTCCGTAGTCATAGCAGAAGAGATCGACACAACTACCGAGTAACTTGGGTCTCTCAGGGGTGAGAAACCGGTCGCTTCTGATGATCTATCTAGTTTCTAGTCTAATTGGCATCTTGTTGGCAGCTTGTGTCTGTATTCGGATCCCTTGTCGGTCGTTGGCGTCAGCGATAGAGCATGGTTCCTCTAAAGCTCTTCCCGCAGCGGGCGGCGGGGCTTTTGCCTGCCGAAGTGGCGCTCGAAATACAGGGCAGTGGCCCGGCGTAGAATCCCGGCTTGGGCAAGGGCCTGACACAGGGATCCGCCTGGCGGCAGGTGCTTCTGGATCTGTTCGATTTGGGCGGCGCTGACCAACCCAGAAGCCTTGAGGTAATCGGCCACGTGGCGTCCCCCCGCCAGTTGAACGGAGTAGCCCCCTTCGCTGAAAAATTTGACGGTCTCCGGCTTGAGGCCACTGTGGTGGGCCAGCACATCTGTGAAGGTGCCCCCTTCCTTTTCCCAAGCGTGAATGACGGTTTCGATGCCGGCATTGTCGATTAGGCCAGCCGCCCGCAATTGGGTCAACACCCGCTGTACCCAGGGGGTGGCCCGCTGCAAGGCTTCCAAGTCCTCTTCCCCCAAATACTGCTGCGGGGGCAATTCGCTTTCTGGGGCACTCAGCTCGGCTGCCCAGTCGGCTACGGTCAGGGCCTTGAGATCCTCTGTCTCTGGCCGGGCTTTCTCCGAAGCTGGGGTCGGTGCAGCTGCAGGTGGGGAAGTTCGCCGGGCTTCGGCTAGCGCTGCGGCTAGAGCACGGTTTTCCGCTTGGGCCGCCTGCAGTTGGGCCTGGAGCTGGCTCACTTGGGCTTGGGCTTCCTGCAAGCGATCTTGAGTTTCTCGCAGTTGGGCTTGGGTTTCTTGGAGCTGCACCTGCAAGCGGTGGGTGGCCTCGGCAGCTTCTTGGCGAACGTGGGCTAGGTCGGCAGTTAAGCGCTGTTTCGTGGACTGGGCCAGTTGGAGTTGATGTTGGTGCTCCTGCAGCGATTGGTTCAGGGCGGCCACTTGGGCTTCCATTTGCTGCAGAGCATGACGCAGGTGGGTTTGCTCTTGGAGCTGCTGTGCCTGAGCCTGCTGTATCTTCTGCTGCTCCTGCAGTTGGGATCCCAGCTCTTGCAGCTTGTGTTTGGCTTGAGATTGCCATTCTGTCAGCTCGTGGCAGCGGCGACGTAGGGTTTCCAGCTCTGCTTGGGCGGCTTGCAGTTGCGCGGATCCCTGAGCTTGCTGAGCTTGGAGTTGCTCCTCCAGTTCCCGAATGCGCTGCTGGGCAGCCTTTTGTTGTTCAGTGCCCTGCTGGATTTGGGCTTCCAATTGGGCAATGCGCTGCTGCTGTTCCTGCTGGCGGGCTTGATGGTCGGCAACCTGCTGCAGCGATTGTTCGACCAGGAGCTGTTGCTGCTGCCGCTGCTGCTCCAGTTGCGCTTCTAAGGTGGCAATTTGCTCTTGGTAGCGCTCCAGTTGGGCTTTGTACTGCTGGGTGGCTTTGTAAGTCTCTTGAGCTACCTGTAGAGGTGAGACGTAAAGAGGGGGCTGATCGGGAATGGTGGACCACTGCTCCACCATCACTTCCCAACTGTTGGCAGCTCCTTTCTGGCGCCGCAGCCGCTGTTGCTTGTCCAAGGCCCATTCCAACCAGTGGGGTTGCACCCAGCCCTGCTGCACCAAGATCTCCCCCAGCTTGCGCTCCGGGTGCTGCCGCTGCTGAATCAGGGCCTGATGGATGTGCTCCAGCTCCAGATACCCATGCAGCACCAAGATCTCGCCGATGCGCACGAATTCGACCGGGATCAACGGATAGAGATCTTGGGGGGCAATCCAGCCGTGCTGCATACACAGCTCCCCCAACATCAAGGGGGTATCGGCCTTTTCCCACATGGCCTGAGCCAGTTGGGCGGGGGTGAGCAGTCCTGCTCGGTTGAGGGCTTCTCCCAAGCGGATCTCAAACTTTTCCTGCTCGATGGCGGTTGGGGTGGGGCTGGTCGGCGGATTCATTGGGCCTCTCGGACGGGAAGAGTAAGCTCTGCTACAACTATCGTAGTGGAAAATCCTTAGAGAAGTAGCATGCTGCAACCGAAACGCATTTTGTCAAGCCGAGGATCCACGGATTTTGCCGGAAGGTCGCTTTTTAAGTCCTAAGAGGGGCGCTGTTCTTGGCTTTGGGCAAACTGTTGCAGCCGCCGCAGCATCAGCAATTGTCCCAAGCCCAAGGGCAGGAGAGAGACGGCCTCTACCCGCAACTGCACCCAGCCGTTCCCCCACAGCCAGTCACAGTAGCCATCGGCTCCTCCCCACATCAGCAGGCGCAGCCGTTCCGGCAGCAGGGTTTCCACCTGGTGCATGATCGAGAGGGGGCCCCATTGGGCCGCAAAGGTGCTGCCCGGCTCCAGCCTTTCGGGAAGGGATCCCTGCAGTTGCTGGGGCCAGATCCACTGCTGCAACAATCCCACCTCTGTCAGACAGCGCTGCACGGTCGATGCACTGGCCTCGACTTCAACCCGGATGGTGGAGGATTGAAATGTCCCTAGCATATCCATTCCGCGTGGGCGCTCTGGTGACCGGTGCCACGGTTCCCCCGGCGATGCCTGACTCTATTCTGGTCAATTTGTAGGGTTTGCCCACCCTTTCTCAGCAATCTTGTCTTTGAATCGTCCCCATTTGGTAGCTATCTTTGCCCAGAGCTTGGATGGAAAGATCGCAGCCCATCGAGCGCAGAGGCCCTCCTTCAGCAGCCCTGAGGACTATCGGCACTTGGAAACCCAAGCTGCCCAGCAACAGGCTTTGATCATGGGGGCCGCCACTCTGCGGGCCTACGGCACCAGTCTGCGTATTCGGGATCCCGAGTTGATCCAACGCAGAACCGCTCAGGGCCTCTCTCCCCAGCCTCTGACGATCATCTGCTCTGGCAGCGGAGATATTCCTGAGGATTTGCCGTTTTTTCGCCAGCCCCTCACCCGTTGGCTGTGGACAACTCCCAAGGGATCCCAAATTTGGCAGAACCGAACCGGCTTTGAGGATATCTGGGTGGCTGCCGATTGGGATCTGCCGGCACGGCTGGCGCGCCTGCGCAGCTTGGGCATTGAACGGGTGGGGTTGTTGGGCGGGGGGCGGCTTTTGGGGGCATTTCTCCAGGCAGGGGCCTTGGATGAGCTGTGGGTTACCCTCGCTCCGGTGCTGCTGAGTGGATATGCCGATGCGCCTGCCAGCATTGAGGGTTGGCAAGTGCAGGGATCCCTGCCCCAGTTGGAGCTGCTGGAATGCCGCCGCGGTTCCAAGGAGCTGTTTTTGCGCTACGGAGTTGAGTGGCCCTGAGAAATGCTCGACACAAACACAAAAATTTTTGGACAAATTCAGATTTCCCGGAAATCCACAGGTTTTCCCCAGACTTTCCACAGGCGGGTGGGCTGTTTTCCACAGGGCCTTTCCCTCAGGGGGCGGCATCGGGGGTTTCTGTGGAAAAGTGGAGGTGGGTAAGGTTCAGGCGACTACACCCTGAGAAACGTAACGGGATCGCGCTGTTTTTTTCGATCCCATCAAGGCCAATGGCAGGCTTTTGTCCGGTTGGATCCCTGGCTTGGGATTGACATCCCCCATAGGGCAGAGGGCAGAATAGCCCCACCTGAGGGCGAGTGGTGTGGAGATTTTCCCGAGCGCTCTCCTTAGAAAGAAAAGACTTCATCTGTTCTACAGCCCACGACAGGCTTAGGAACAGTTGTGAATGCCCTCCCTCCCATCTGCCGGGATAGGGGCAAGCTATGAACCTATATTGCTTGCTTTTCTGCTTGCGAGCCTGCTGAGGCTCTTGGCCTATCTAGGTTGGGTTTTGATGTTGCGGGTTCGCTCTGTTCGAGCTGCCCAAGTTTTGGCTGTGGCCGCAGGTTTTGCGGGATACCGTTTTCTCCCCTCTTAAGCCCGAGTGAGTGGTTGGACTATGAGTTCTCACAGCGTCAGCATTTTGAGCGAAATTCCTGAGGAGCTGCATGACACCCTCCAAAACTACCTCTCCCGCCATCCCGACTGGGATCAGGATCGGGTGGTGACGGCAGCGCTCTCGTTATTCCTGCTCCAAAGCGGGGAGAGCGACCGGCGGGCGGCACGCATCTACTTGGACAGCCTGTTTCGCCGCAACTGAGCCCCAGGGATGGCCTGTGAAAAGTGGGGCAGTGGGAACCTTTTGTTAGCCTGAGTAGGGATCCTGTCCCACTGCTGTCATTTGGACACTGGGGGGAGGGGGCTAAGAAGTGAAAAGGATCTCAAAAGAGGCAAAAAAGAGGCAAAGACGTGCCACGGGGCTTTGGGCGAGGAAAAGACAACCGGCAAGCGGCTGAGTCACAGGATCCAGAGCGGGGATCCGAGATCCCATCCCCAGAGGCGGCTCTGGCGTGGGTTCAACGCTACCGACAGGCGGGGGATCTGAAAGCTGCTCTGCACCTCTGCCGGCAGCTTACCCGCACCCAGCCGCGTTTGTTCGCCGCTCAGGCGTTGCTGGGATCCCTTTATCTCCAGATGGGGGATCCCCGCCAAGCTTTGACCCCCTTGCAACTGGCTTTGCACCTGCGGGGGGATTGGGTGCCGGCCTGGCAGGATCTGGGCGATGCCTGGATGCAGCTTGGCAACCCTGAGGAAGCGGCGCGAGCCTATGAACAGGGCCTGGCCTTTGCGCCCGGTGATGGGCAATTGCTTTTCCGATTGGGCAGTTGTTGGCTTACCTTGGGGAAATTGGCCCCAGCGATTGCGGCGCTACGGCAGGCAGCAGCAGCCCAGCCTCCCCAGGTTTATGCTCTGGCAGCTTTGGGGAATGCCCTGATGCTCGATGGCCAAGCTGGGGAAGCCGAAAGCTGGTTTCGCCAAGCTCTTGCCCTCGCACCCCAGGAGGGGCGAATTCTCGTTAACCTCGGCCATTGCCTGCACCTGCAAGATCGCCTGGAAGAGGCCGCCGATTGTCTGCAACGGGCCATCTCGCTGTTGCCGAGGGATGCCCAGCCCCACAACAACTTGGGCACCATCCTGCAAGAACAAAACCGGCTGGAAGGGGCTATTGAGGCTTATCGGCGCGGCTTACAACTGGCCCCCCACTGGCCGGAGATCCACTACAACCTGGGCACGGCTTTGCTTACCCTGGGCCGCTACGAGGAGGGGTGGCGGGAATACGAATGGCGGCTGCAGCGACAAGAGGCGGCCTACCCGCGCTTTCTTTCGCCTCTGTGGACGGGATCCCCTCTGGGCCGCCAGACCCTGCTGATCTACGCCGAACAAGGGTTGGGGGACACGCTTCAGTTTGTGCGCTACCTGCCGCTGCTGGCCGAGGCCCATCCCCAAGCGCAAATCTGCCTCCGCTGTCAGGGATCCCTTGTCGAGCTGTTCAGAGGGTGCTTCCCCCTTCCCCAGGTGCAGGTGATCTCGGAAACGGATCCCTTGCCCTCTTTCGATTGCCATCTGCCCTTGCTCAGCTTGCCACAGCGGTTGGGCACCACTCTGGAGACGATCCCGGCCCGCATCCCCTATCTTGTCTATCCCGTTCATGCCGGCGGGCCGCAGATCCCTTTGAGCCTCTCCTGGCGGGAAGACTGGCCGGAGCTTTCCCAGGAGCGGATGAAGGTGGGGCTGGTGTGGGCCAGCGGTCGGCGTGCCCATCCTGAGCTCAACCGCGTACAAAGGCCGAAAAGTTGCCCTCTGAATCTGTTGCTCCAGCACTTGCATGGGCCTTCCATCCAGTGGGTTAGCCTGCAGGTGGGGGAAGATCTAAGGCCGCTGGGATCCCTATTGGAGCAGCACCAAGTGTTGGAGCTGGGATCCCGTTTCCGCAGTTTTGTCGATACAGCCGCAGCCGTTGCCCAGTTGGATCTGGTGATCAGCGTTGATACAGCCGTTGCTCATTTGGCCGGGGCGATGGGCAAGCCGGTATGGGTGCTGCTCCCCTTTGCCGCCGATTGGCGCTGGCTGCTCCATCGAGAAGATAGCCCCTGGTACCCCGGGGTAATGCGACTGTTTCGACAAAACACACCGGGAGACTGGGTTGGCGTGTTGAGGCGGGTGCAGGCCGCTCTTGAAGAGAGGTTGCGAGGGATCCCTTCTCAAGACCGTGCCTGTTCCTCTCCCTGAACGATGCGCTGAAATAGATAGCCGGTGCCTCGGGCCGTCAGGATCAGCTCTGGGTTGCTGGGGTCATCTTCCAGCTTGGCCCGCAGCCGCGAGATGTGGACATCCACCACCCGCGTATCCACATGGCGCTCCGGGGTATAGCCCCACACCTCTTGCAAAATCTCGGAGCGGGAAAAAGGCTCCCCCGACCGACTGACCAACAACTCCAGCAGACTAAACTCCATCCCCGTCAGGCGAATGCGCTCGTCCCGTTTGTAGACCTGCCGCTTGTTGGTATCGATGCGAATATCCCCCACTTGAATCACCCCAGAACTGGGGATCCCATCGTGGGCCGACCGCGCCACCCGGCGCAACACCGACCGAATGCGAGCTTCCAGCTCCTTGGGCGAAAAGGGCTTGACCACATAGTCGTCTGCCCCCAGCTCCAGCCCTGTGATACGGTCGGCTACATCGCCCAGCGCCGTCAGCATGATGATGGGGATGTCGGATTCTTTGCGCAGCTCCTGGCAAACCCCATAGCCATCCAGCTTCGGCATCATCACATCCAGCACCACCAGGTCGGGATCCTGCTTGTGGAAAACCTCCAGCGCCTCCTCGCCGTCCGAAGCTGTGACCACGTCGTATCCGATCATGGACAGACGGGTTTCCAAGATGCGTCGAATGCTGGCCTCATCATCGACCACCAGAATCCGTTCCTTACGCTGTGCTTCCACGGTGCTGCAACTCCTGAACTTCTAACGGTACTCGGTAAAAGAGAAATCTGAAAAAGAACTGAGGTGGGCGCTAACTTGAGTTGGGCGGATACAGGAACCTCAGGGGCTGCTCCTCAGTTGGGCAGACTCACCGAGGAAATTGAACACTCACAAGCAATCATCTGCAATTAACCAAAGCCGCACCCCAGGGATGCAGCTCCGGGAAACAAGCACAAAACAGAAGGCCCTCTCAGCAGTCGATTCAATCTTGTTAAAAGCTCCAACTTCAATCCCACCTGATGATGCTGTCCAGTACCTGGTGCAAGGCACTCCTCCCCCCAAACCATTGCTCAAACCTGAGAGGCCTTCGTAAGAAGTTACTTTCCATAACCTAATTTATCATCCAAAATCGGCTGCCAACCCGCCTCGATGCTCTATTTTGCGGCTATTGGGCCGGACTTGATACATACCTTCACAACTTTTTCAGGCCGATGCCCATTTTTCGGGATGTCCCTCAGGAAAAGCTGGGGATCCTTGACCGTTTGCGGTGGGAACAGCGTAGCAACTGGCCAATAGCTCGGCGGAACGGATTTCTCGATCCGTATGATGCTCCAAAACGCGCCGTAACAGACGTTCTGCCTCCAGCCAAGCAGCCAAAGGCAGCGAATCCTCCGGCAGAGGCAGTGTGGAGCTGGGCAGGGATCCCAAGGCACGCAAGGCAGAAGCGGAGACCCAGGCAATCGGGCTGGGCCGCTGGGCCACCCGGCAGGGATCACAGATCAAGCCACCCCATTGGGGGCTGAAAAAAACGCCGTCGACCAACTCCCCTTGACAGAAGTAACAAGCCTGCACCTGAGGGGCGAACCCCGCCAACGCCAGGAGGTGGTACAACCCGTGGGTGAGCAAGGGCAAAACGGCCCGTTCCGAAGCAGCCCGCTCGATGCGTTCCAAGTGTTCGACCAACACCACAAACAGCTCTTCCTGAGCTTGATCGGGCAAGGCCAACAGCAAGGCCACCTCCGCCAAATACTGCGCTGCTGTGAGATGGGCTAAGCTGCGGCTGAGGCGGGGAAAAGTCTGGAGGGTTTCCGCTTGGACAATGCGCTGTAAACGCTGGGAGGTATCTGCTTGGGCAGACCAGCGCCCCCGCACCATCAGCAAGTCGTTGATGACAAAAGGCTCCATCCGCCCTCCCAGCTTGGAAGGCTGCTTACGGGATCCCTTGGCCACCGCCCGGATCAACCCTTGCTCGCGAGTCAAGATGGTTACAATCCGATCCGCCTCTCCCAGGGGGATCCCTTTCAGGTTGATGCCCGTAACCCGGTAGGTGCGGCCACTCATGGGGTTCCTCTGGCTCGCAGCTCTTGCATCAGCTCCAGCCCCCAAGAGGTGCCGATACGGCTGGCCCCCGCCTGGATCATGGCCTCTGCTTGAGCCACCGTGCGAATGCCGCCCGACGCTTTCACCCCCACTTTGCCGCGGCTGAGTTGCCACAACAGTTGCACATCTGCCGGCGTCGCCCCCCCCATCCAGCCGGTGGAAGTCATCAGAAAAGCCGCCCCCGCATCGATACAAATCTCCCCGGCCAGCTTTTTCTCCTCCTCGGTCAGCAGAGCCGTTTCCAAAATGGCCTTGATGCAGACCCCCGTTTCTTCCACCAGTTGGGCAATCTCGGCATGGAGGCGATCCAGCTCTCCCGCCTTGAGCCAAGCCAAGTTGATGCGGACATCCAGCTCCCGGCACCCCTGCTCCACCGCCAGTTGGGCCTCGTAAAGCTTGGCCTCTGCAGTGGTTGTGCCCAGGGGAAACCCCACCACCGTGCTCACCTTGACCGGGGATCCGTGCAGCCGCTCCACCACCCGCGGCACGTAGCAAGGAGGAACGCAAAAAGTGGGGAAACCATAGCGCAGGGCGATCTCACACCCCTGGTCGATCTGTTCTGGAGTAACCATCGGCAACAGCAGCGTGTGGTCGATGTACTCCGCCAAGTTGATCGAGCTATCCGCTATGCCCTTGCGCTCCAGAGAGAGCATTGGTGGATCCCCCAGCACCCATCTTTACTCTAGCTTCAGTTTTCACCTGCAGGGATCCGCAAAGAGGGCTGAGCCTCTGGCCACAGCCAACCCACCAGGGCATCCCTTCGACCCCACAGTGTCCATTCCCTCGGCACAGCTCACCCATGCTGCTGCCCACTTGCGAGCCCTGATTGACTCGCGGCTAGGTTAAGGGAACGGGGGAGGATGATTGGGTTGCCCTCAGGCACAAATGCGGGGCAAAGGGGCGGGTGCCGAGGTCACCTGCAGCAATCGGGGAATACGGCTGCTGTCGTAGATGCGAAATTCCTTTTCCAAGATGGCTTTTTCGTCGCGCACCGCCTGGTTCAACACAATGGATCCCTCTGGATCGGAGACGGAACGGTGAAAAGTGCCGGGAGGAATGCGCAAAATACCTCGATTCGCTTCCAGGCGCACAATATGGAAGGGATCCCGCCAGCTAAAATTCACCAGGTAAAACGTCCGTCCGCCCCATAGAGCCAGCAAGTTGTCCTCTTGGTGTGGATGCATATAAAACTGCCAATAGCCCTGCGGATTGTTGGGGGGACTGATGGCGGGCCCATCGTGGTAAACCAAATCGCGGGCGTTGGATCGCGCAACCGTGATGTCAAAAAAACGCACGCCGGGAGTATCTCGAAATTGATGGAAAGGCAATAGGGCAAACATGGATCTCGACATAGGGACACTTGACCAACGACAGGAAGATAAAGAGGTTTTCACACTGTTTCCCGCTGTTTCGCAGTGTGAAGGAGAAGTTATGTCGTAGTTTAGTCAGGTGCGGCGGAGGGTTCAAACCTGAGATAGCATCACATCTATGCGCAGATCGAATAGATGGGATCCATGAACATCTCACAACTGCAAACCCTGGTGGCTGTGGTGGAGCGGGGGAATTTCAGCGATGCCGCTCTGCAATTGCACATTTCCCAGTCGGCGGTGAGCCGGGCCATTGCCAGCCTAGAGGAAGAATTGGGGGTGACTCTACTGGTGCGCGGTCGCTTTGGGGCGCGCCTAACCCCGGTGGGGGAGCGACTGCTGCGCCATGTCCGCAAAATGCTGCAACTGCGGGAACAAATGGATTATGAGGCCAACCTGGAAAAAGGGTTGCGGGGGGGAAGTGTGCGGGTTGCCGCTTTTCGCAGTGCTGCAACTCATTTGTTGCCACCGGTGATCGCCCGCTTCCGCCAACAATTTCCGCAGATTACCCTCACCCTCACAGAAGAAGATCCGGCCACTGTCGAACATCTGTTGCGATCAGGCCAGGTGGATATTGGCCTGTTGCCCCTGCCGCGGGCTGCTGAGGATCTACAGACGTGGGAGATTGCCCGCGATGAGTTCATTGTGTTGGTTCCGCTGAGTTTTGGGCCCCTGCCGGAAACCCTGACCTGGGAGGATCTTTCCCGTTTTTCCTACATTCTCTACAACTACGCCGAATGTACCACGGCGGTGCGGAACCACTGGGAAGCCGCTCACCAAACCCTCAAGGTGGCCTACTTGGTGAAGGAAGACTCCACCATTGTGAACATGGTGGCACAGGGTCTGGGGGCTGCCATCTTGCCCCGCTTGGCCGCCATTCCCATTCCCGAAGGGATCCAGATCCGTCGGCTGCCGATCCCACTGGAGCGGGTGATCGGGGCTGCCGTTCTGGCCTCTGCGCTGCATCCGCCTGCAGTATTTGCCTTCCTGGAAGCCTTGCGGGGAAACCCATCCCAGTTGCCAAGTTAACATTGCATCGGGAGTACAAGGCAGCTTTGTTGACACCACGCTCATCCATCCAGTGACGCAAGCATTGGTTGCGGACAAACTGGGCAGGGCCTCATCCAAGGCTTGGTATGGCGCTGGAGCGGCGTTGAGGAGTTTGGCTTCCCTGACCAGCATGGGTTTATTTCATTGCAGGTCTATATCATTGCAGGTCTATAGTCATTTCAAACTAGATTGAGACACCCCCGCTGCTGCCCAAACGTTCCACGCCGCTTCCACAATCACCTTTAGATCCTGTCCCAGAGGGAGAAAGGAGCTAGGAAGCAATCTAGGAAGCAATGCAACGGAAATGTTTCATTCCTGTTTAAAATGACAACAACAGGGCAAAAACTGTCCTGGAAGGACGGGGCTTTAGACCCAGTTTTTGGGTAACGCAGTGAAAATCGGCGGCCAATGTACGTTGGGGCAAGGCCAGCAGATCCTCCCCCGCCAATTTTTGAAAAGACTTGCCCACCCCAGTTACAGCCTGTTAAGGGCTCAAGGGGTACAATAGCAGCACTTAGCAAACCAACTTCGGAAGGAGGATGGATTGATCAGTAGTAAAGAAGTCTTC